>JAFDGP010000327.1 GCA_019309245.1 Deltaproteobacteria bacterium
AAAGGAGGATGTTATGCACATGTTTTTTCAAGGACCTTCCGGCACGTCCCGTTTTTGCAACATGGTTGGCGCTGGCCCTGCGATGAGTAAGATCTACGAACGGGTCAGGGCGGTCGCCCCGACCAAGGCGCCAGTGCTGATTGTGGGCGAAACGGGCACGGGAAAAGAACTGGTGGCTCGAGCTGTTCACGCCTTGAGTCCCCGCAACCACCATCCCTTCATCGCGGTAAATTGCTCCGCCATGGCCGACAGCCTCTGGGAAAGCGAAATGTTCGGACATGAAAGAGGGGCCTTTACAGGTGCGGTCACCGCCAGGAAGGGACGATTCGAATTGGCGCATAAGGGGACCCTCTTCCTGGACGAAGTCTCTGAAATGTCTCCGGCCCTCCAGCGCAAATCCTTGCGGGCACTCCAGGAAATGGAATTCGAACGGGTGGGCGGCACAAAAACGATCCGTGTGGATGTGCGCCTGTTGGCGGCCGCCAACAGGGATCTCAAACAGGGGGTGCGGGAAGGCTGGATGCGGCAGGACCTTTTCTACCGCCTGAACGTCATCAGAATCTGCGTGCCGCCGTTGAGAGAACACAAAGAGGACATCCCGGCTCTCATCGATCATTTCCTGGCGAAATATGCGACGGAATACCGAAAACACGTCGTTGGTATATCCCATGAGGCCCTTCAGACCCTCATGGACCACTCCTTCCCTGGCAACGTAAGGGAACTACAAAATATCATACATAGAGCTGTAATTCTTACCAAGGGTGAAACGATCATGATTGACGACCTCCCCGAAGAGCTGTGCAACCGCTCAAGGCTTGCCATAAACCGGAATATTTGTCCCCGGGTAAAGCGCCACGAACTTCTCACCGCTCTAAAAAACGCAACCATATCGAACAACGGCAGCCCTCCCAGGCGCTGGCACCGGACCCTGCGATCTGCAACCATTGAGTCCATCCATGAATTCCTGCTTGCCACGAACACCAGATTCTTTTCCCGACAGGAATTCGCAGACTATCTAAGTCGGCGGGCCAATTCGGACAGAAACAAGTACGCGACAGCCGGCAAGTATCTGTCTGTATTGAAAAACAACCATATCTGTGTACATAATAAAAAAAAAGCGAATCAGTCCAGGTATAGACTCTCGGAGGACTTTCTAAGATAGATGCCAAGATGCCGGGGTTGGGTCTTACTGTTTGTTTTTCCAATTCTTTTTACCACTTCGTGCGAGAAGTTCGAAAGCCCTTCGGAAAAATCCGGAGCGAACAATGCCAATGTCCTCCGTTTCGACGTGAGCGCCCCGTTGACGTCCCTGGACCCTACCAAGGTCCGACTGTCAGGATCCACGGTCGTGTTTCCATTGTTGTATAGTTATTTATTTTTGCCCGATGAGGCCGGTCGACTTGAGCCGGACCTGGCCGTCCACTGGGACTATAAAGCGAATCACCATGTCTGGACGATCCATCTGAGAGGAGGGGCCCGGTTTCATGACCATACCCTGGTGACTTCAAAGGATGTGACCTATTCATTGGAGACAGGGCTCGCAACGGTCCGCCCCGCATTATACGGCCTGATAGAGCGAGTCTCACTGCCGTCGGACACCATCATCTGCCTTCGGCTGAGACAAGATGACCCCGATTTTCTAAAAAAAATTTGGGACATGGAGATTGTCCCAAAATCCAATACACATCGGATCGATTATGATAATCACCCCATCGGGTCAGGCCCATTCCGATTCAAATCCAGGCAAGGTCAAACGCAAGTAACTCTCGAGGCCAACCCTGACTACTTTCTCGGCCGCCCTGCATTGGATGCGGTGGTTTTCCATTTTCAGCCGGACAAGGAAAGGGCCTGGGCCAGGCTCCTGGCTGGCACCACAGACATTGTCCAGGAGATTTCCCCTAAGAACTATCAAATCATGAAGCAGTACGAGAAAGAATATTATTTCGACCTGTACACCCTCTGGTATTACACGATCCTGCTTTATAACACGAAAGATCCCCTATTTTCCGACCCAAAGGTGCGGCTGGCTCTTGCTTACGCCATTGACAAAGAATACATCGTCCAAAACCTTCTCAAGGGCCTCGGCAAAGTCGCGGTAGGGCCCATGGGCGTGGACTCTCCGTATCACAACCCTGAGGTCAGACCTATTCCGTACGATCCGGGCAAGGCTGTGGCACTTCTCAACCAGGCCGGATGGTCCTATGATGTGGCCGGGCGGTATCTGGAAAAGCAGGGCAACGAATTTGAGTTCACCATTCTGGTGCTTTCGGAAAGCCAGATTGAGAAGAAAGTGGCCCGGTACCTGCGGCTCTGTCTGAATGACCTGGGGATAAAAGCCCGTGTTCAACCCGTGCTCTTCAACGATCTTAAAAGAACGTATGTGAAAAACAACGCCTTTCAGGCAGTACTTACAGAATTCAGGGGGGCATACCGCGACCCCGAATACCTGAAACAGCTCTGGTCGCCAGGGCCGTTCGCACCCTCTGGGGCCGGGGCGTTTGATGCCCCGGAGGTCAGCCGGCTGATCAATCAGGCCCTGGCAGAAAAAGACCCATCAAGGCGAAAGGTCCTGTTTTATCGGCTGGACGCCCTGCTCACAGCGCTTCAGCCCGGGACGTTCCTCTTTCAAAAGACCGCCATTGATGTCATGTCCAAGCGATTCTTCTTGCCCGAGCCTTTTTCACTTACATTCCGCGGGATCCATCACTTGGCAAAGGCCTGTCTCCGCTAGCGGGCCAAGGCTTTTTTTCCGGCATTCAGGAGCCCATAAAGGGGCTCCGGAGCTTTACGCCTGTCCGATCAGGTCGTTTCAGCCTCTATTGTTTTTGAGCCAGCCAGGGCCGAAAAGCCCGCACTTTTGACACTCCTAGTTTAGACTTGGGCTGGCAAGTTTGCACTTCAGTCAACCGAAAAGCTTTTACATCTCCGGCCAATCAGCCTTTTTCCCTTGCAATTACAAAGTGATAAAAACAACACTCTTCTT
>JAFDGP010000328.1 GCA_019309245.1 Deltaproteobacteria bacterium
TATCGAGGAGTTGAGGCAGGAAGCGGCGAAAACCCCTGGAGAACACCAGTGAGGAGAAAAAGGGCCGTGTATGGATGGCTACGAGCTTGGTTCGGCCCCCGGCATAACAGCTAGTGAAAGTCCCGGCTGGGGATGCCCGCCTGGGCGTCAAGATTGCACCGGGGGATCCAAAGGCGTTGTGCGACCAGATGGGTTACCCCCTGTTGGTGCTGGACGGTACCTGTGACTCCAAGAAAAGATGCGGTTTTGGCGACGGCTTCATGTTGCTTGAAGATATTTTTCCATACCACCAGGTTGGCAAACCCGGTTTCATCTTCCAGGGTCATAAAGACAACGCCACCAGCCGTAGCCGGTCTTTGCCGGCAGATCACCACCCCGGCATAATGGACCCTGCAGCCGTCGCTGAAAGCGGCCAGCTGTTGCGCGGTAGGCAACCCCATGGCCCGAAGGCGGGCACGCAGCCCCTTAAGGAGGTGGCCGTGGGTGCTGTGGGCCGAGGCGGCATGGTCCCAGTCAATGAGTTCTGATATATTCAGGGCGCCGAAACAGGGCGCGTCGGTTTGTGGCGGCGGCAGGGAATCTTTTCGACGGCGCACAAGCCCCGCAACCTGCCAGAGGGCCTGCCTTCTGGAAAGACCGAACGGGGCAAACGCCCCGGCCTGGGCCAGGGCCTTCAGGGCGCCGACATCAAAGGCAGTGCGGGCCACAAAATCGGAAAGATCCTTAAAAGGGCGCACTTTGCGGGCTGCAATCATGGCCTTAACATCGGATTTGGCCAGTCCCTTGATAAAGCGAAGCCCCATGCGAACGACAAACCTTGCATGTCCGTCTCTGCGGGGGGCGATCGATGACGTTTTCTTTGCCGATGGTTCCAAGGTGCAGTTCCAATAGCTGAGGGTCACATCCACCGGCCTGACCTCGACGCCCGTGCGCCGGGCGTCTTGTACGATGGTAGCGGGTCTGTAGAATCCCATAGACTGGGCATTGAGCAAGCCGCAGATAAATTCAGCCGGATAATGGCAGCGCATCCATGCGGTGGCATAACTGATCAGGGCGAAGCTGGCTGCATGGCTTTCAGGAAACCCGTATTCTCCGAATCCCCGGATTTGTTCAAAGACCTTTTCCGCGAATTGCCGGGTGATTCCCTTTCGGGTCATCCGGGATACCAGACGGCTGCGGTGCCGCTCGATACAGCCCCGGCGCCGCCACGCGGCCATGTCCCGGCGCAATTGGTCCGCCTCGTCCGGGGAATAGTCTGCGGCGACCATGGCCGCGTGACGGCGGCCGTATTTTTTATAGACATATTGAATGACCTCTTCTCGTCGTTTGTGCTCAATGTCCAGGTCGATGTCGGGCGGCTGCGCCCGTTGTCTGGAGATAAAGCGCTCAAAGAGCAGGTTCATGCGTACTGGATCAATGGCCGTGATCCCCAGACAATAGCAGACCGCTGAATTGGCAGCCGACCCCCGTCCCTGACACAGGATATGACGACGCCGGCAGAACTGGACGATATCCCACATGGTCAAAAAATACCCTGAGAAGTCGAGTTGATCGATCAATTCAAGCTCTCGGTCAAGCTGTTGCCTTACATCTCGGGGGATCCGTACGGGGTAGCGGTCTTTGGCGCCTTCAAAAGTCAATCGGCGCAGCCGCTGCCATGAGGTCGTGCCGTCCGGCAGTGTTTCAGATGGGTAGCGATACGCCAGTTGATCCAGCGAAAAGGTGCATCGCCGGGCCACTTCGAGGGTGCGTTCGACCCATTGGGGCTTGTCGGAAAAGGTGGCGAAGAAGACCTCGGATGATTTTATGGTGTGCTCGGCGTTGGGCTTGATGTGTCGTCCTGCTGTGCTCAAGGTGCAACGGGTACGAAGACAGGTCTGCACATCGTGGAGCGGCCTGCGCTCGGGGGTATGGTAAAGCACTTCGGTGGCCGCGACAACCGGCAGGCCGTAAATCTTGGCGTGTTGGGTTAAGAAACGTTCCTGGCGTCTTTCCTCAGCGCGTTTGTGCCGGCAGCAAAGGGCATAGATCCGGTCGCCGAAGGCATCTTTTACGTTGCGGATGATCGGTCCGGGGACAGTTTCCCGGGCCAGGAGGCTTTGCGGGCCTCCCCAAAGAGCGATTACCCCTTGAGCATATCGGCATACCTCATCCCACGAGACACGGGAACAGCCCTTGGGGGATCGGAGCCGACCCCTGGAAAGCAGCTGGCAAAGATTGTGGTAGCCGCCATCGGCGACGATCAAGACGATCAGGGAGCCGTCCTCCAGGCTGACCTGGGCTCCGATGAGCAAGTGGATACCGAGTGCTTTGGCCTTCACATGGGCCCGGACGATGCCGTACAGGCCGTCCCGGTCCGTGATCGCGACTGCGGGCAGGGCAAGCGCCCATGCCCTTTCTACCAGTTCTTCCGGGTGGCTGGCCCCTTCGAGAAAAGAAAAATTTGTCTTGCACCACAGCGGGACATATCGCCTTGAGGAAAGGCGAGTCCGACCGGCGGCAGTATGTTGCGCAACACTCTCCGGTCGGAGCTGTGGAGGGGCTATTCCACTGTTCCGTGGACGAACCACCGACCCCGTTTTGCGTCGAGATAGACCCATAAAATTTCACCTGTTTTTGTGGGAACAAAGTAGTATTCTCGATGAATTTCTGTGTTCCACCACCCCCCTGAAAGGATGTAGGGCCCGGCGATATCGGAGGGGGCCGTTCCGGGGAAGATAAGCGGGGGCAGGCCATTGCCGCCCTCCCGGGTATTTTTCCGGTCCTGGATCGGCTGCGGGCGGTGAAAAATCCTTCGGATCAGACAGAGTGTTTGCTTTGTTTCCGAATTTGCGGCGGAAGGAAGATGTGTGATCGGTTCAAATCCAAAGCGTGCCTCCGGAAGGTGCCCGGACCGGACGTGGATCCTGACCACGGCGTTGGGGCCGAACTCCGCACAGATCCTGGCAAGGGCCTGATC
>JAFDGP010000329.1 GCA_019309245.1 Deltaproteobacteria bacterium
ATCTGTCCCGGCAATATGGTCGAGATCCTTCATGGATTCGACGGTGGTCTTTTCGATAACGGGAAAAACATCTTCTGGGAAGCTGACTTTGCATCCCAACGCCTCAGGAATAATACCGCCGATCAATCCCATTCCTACCATGACCCAGTCAAACTTGAATTCATCCAAAGCAGCCAGATGAGTGTCAACCATGGCTTGATCCTCAAGTAGGGCCGATCTGAAAGTAGGGCCGAAATAGGCGCAGATCGGGGCCTCATAAAAGGGGGCATTGGGGACCCGGTCCACCGGCTTCAGGTTGATGGCCGCATCCATTCTTTCAGTTGCATTCATTAATCTCTCCTTCCATTCTTTCCACGTGTATACGCACTTTACCGCTTTTTCCACCAAATCAACGGATCACAGGGAGATACCCGCTGTAGCAGACCTCTACAGGCCCGGTCATCACGGCAGTGTCTTTACCCTGCAGTTCGATTTCCACCGATCCTGCTGCCATTACGACGGTCATCCGTTTCTCTGTGGTTAACCCACGTCTGTGCGCTGCGGCCACGGCAACGCAGGCTCCGGTGCCACAGGCGGTAGTCAGGGTGCCGGGACGTTCCCACACCGAAAGTCTGAGGGTCTTCGGATCAATCAACTGGGCTACGCCTATATTGGCTTCTTCCGGGAACAGGGGATCCTTTTGCAACTTCGGACCGTAACGGGTCAGATCGACTGCCGCCAAGTCATCCACGAAGAAGACCGCATGGGGATTCCCTATGTTCATGCCCACCGGATCCTGCAGTGGACCGATCCCGATGCCCAGATGAAGTGTATCCATCTCATGAGACAGAGGTATCTCCTGCCACCCGGTCCGCACTCTGCCCATCTCGACGGTCACCCGTTTTTCACCGGCCCGACGACAGGAAAGAACGCCGCCCAGGGTCTCGATCCGGACCTCATCGCGATCGGACTCCTCAAGCAAAAGCCAGCCCACGCAACGGCTGGCATTTCCGCATGCTTCTGCTTCCCGCCCATCAGGGTTGAATATACGAACAAAAGCCTGCGCTTCTGAGCGTGGACTTTCCACGACAACAAGTTCGTCACCGCCGACCCCTTCCCGCCGGTCGCAGATGCGAACAATCTCTTCAACGCCCGGGCGGTAAGGCTCTTTGCGGCCGTCCACAATGACAAAATCGTTGCGCAGCCCGTGCATCTTGACAAACTGTCTGCCCTGTCTGATCAAGGCATCTTCGGCCTTTGACGACCATGGATGCTTCATTTTTTAAAATCCTTCCGTAGATTCCATGTACAGTTCTAGTTACTGTGGAGATGGCAGGCGCATGAATGTCCTCCCCCCAAGTCAATTAATGCAGGCTCTTCCTCTTCACATTTTTTTAGTACATACGGACAGCGGGTGCGAAAGCGACACCCGGTGGGAGGATTAATGGGGCTGGGTATTTCCCCTTCCAGGAAGATGGTTTGCTTTTTTTTCCCAAAGGACACCTCAGGAACAGCGGAAATAAGGGCTTTGGTATAAGGATGGGCCATTTGATCGAATACCTCGCTGGTTGGGCCCATTTCCACCACTTTGCCGAGGTACATAACCGCCATATCGTCGGACATGTACCGCACCTGGTTCAGGTTATGTGATACCCAGAGATAGGTGATGTCCATTTTTTCCTGCAGGTCCTGCATCAAATTCAAAATGGTGGCCGCGGTGGAGATATCAAGGCCGGAGGTGGGTTCATCCGCCATGATAAACTCCGGATTCAATGCAATAGCCCTGGCAACGCCAATACGCCGCGCCTGTCCACCGGAAAATTCGTTGGGGAATTTCACTGCCGCGTCGGGGTCGAGGTTCACAGCCCGGAGCAGGGCGGCAACGTCCTGAGCAATCTCCTGCTGGCTTTTCCCTTGGCCGTGGCGCATTAGGAGTGGTTCGGCTATAATCTGCCCCACACTCATGCGGGGATTCAGGCAACCGAACTGGTCCTGAAAGATCAGTTGGGCCTTTTGGCGAAATTTTCTCAATTCCGTTTGGTTCATTTTTACCACATCACGGCCTTTAAAAAGAACCTCTCCTTCAAGCGGTTCCACCAGGCGAAATATGGTCTGTCCAAGAGTGGATTTTCCACAACCACTCTCACCCACCAGGCCGAAAGTGCTTCCTTTCTTGACGGTCAGGCTGACGCCGTCCACAGCGTGAACTATCTTCAGTCCCTCCCCGAACCATTTGGACAAAAGGC
Source organism: Deltaproteobacteria bacterium (assembly GCA_019309245.1). GTDB lineage: Bacteria > Desulfobacterota > Desulfobacteria > Desulfobacterales. The sequence goes on from JAFDGP010000329.1 coordinate 2,226, forward strand.
CCCTGCCCTGGAAAAAGTAGGTCTTCAAATGCTTGATCTTTATCAGATCCACTGCCATTTTTGCCTCCCCCTTTTTTGGTCTAACAGACAGGCGGACCAATGCCCTTTGGAGACTTCAATCAGGGGCGGCGCCTGCTGGCGGCACATCTCTTCTGCAAAATGGCAACGTGGATGAAAGGAGCACCCGGCAGGCAAGCGGTCTAACGGGGGCACGAAACCGGGGATGGAAAGCAACCGGTTGCCCTTGGTTTGACGCCCCGGCAATGATTCCAGCAAGGCGGCGGAATAGGGATGTCGTGGATTTCCAAAAACATCATCGGTCCGGCCCATTTCGAATACCCTTCCCGCATACATAATCATAATGTGATCCGCCACCTCCGAAAGCACACCCAGATTATGACTGATGTACAAAATAGAGGTCCCGTACTGAGAGGCAAGGTCAGTGATCAGCCTGTTGATCTGGGCTTCGATGGTAACATCTAGGGCCGTGGTAGCCTCGTCGGCAAGCAGCAAAGAGGTGCCGGATGACAGGGCCATGCCGATCATCACCCGCTGTTTCATGCCGCCTGAAAATTCAAACGGGTAATTGGAGATACGTGCTTCCGGGTCTGCAATACCGGTAATTTTCAGGCGTTCTATGGCCTCCTGTTTGAAATCACGTCTCCTTTTTCGAGTCCCGGGGTTCTTGTACTTGTTCTGAACACGGAG
>JAFDGP010000330.1 GCA_019309245.1 Deltaproteobacteria bacterium
GAACAGCCCCGGGGAAGCGCACAAAAGCCCCCTTTTCCGTCATATCAGGGGATCTCAAACTCCAGTAAATCCTCAGCCAAGACCAGTGGACCCTGATAGGTCTTGCGGCACTCGGCCGCGATGTCTACAGCGTCACACTCGGGATAAAAATGGGTCAAGACCAGCTTTTTTACCCCCGCTCTGGTGGCCAGCTCGCCCGCCAGAGAAGGGGTCAGGTGACCGGCGACCTTCATTGCGTCCGGCAAGGCAGACTCACAGATCAAGACCGTTGCCTCCCGGGCCAGCGTGACAAGGTTTTCACACACGTCCGTATCCCCGGAATACACGATTGATGTGCCATCTTGTGCTGTGATGCGGTAGCCTAAACTCTCGTCCGTATGCGCCATGGGAAGGCTTGCGACCTTGAATGCGCCGAAGTCCAGATGTCCCGGGCCGTGGGTGTCAAGCTCGACAATGTCCAAGATGTGAGGTGGCAATACGATCCAGTCCCCGTAAGCCTGTTTTAATTTCTCGTAAAACCGGACAAACCCCGTGGCTGCAATGATGGTCAATGGACGGCGCCTGAGATTTTTCGGGTACTTGGTGGCAAAAAGCCAGGGCACGAACTCGGCCGTATGGTCGGGGTGCAAATGGCTGTAAAAAAGGATAGAGATATCGTCAATGGCAAGGCCCGCCCGAAGAAGCCGGCGCATGGTTCCGGGCCCCGAGTCAAACAAGAGCGCGTCGGTGCCCATCCGCACCAACACCGAGCAACTGCTGCGGGCCAACGACGGCACGCAGGTCCCTGATCCCAGGATGGTGACTTTCATGGCCGAGTGCCCTGTTGGCCCGAGCACGCCGACAACCGCCTTGAAAAGCCGATCATGGTGTAAACGACCACGCCGGCCAGATAGGCAATGTCTTCTGTGTCCAGGTAAGAGCCCACCGAGGCATCAAATAATACATTGCCCTCCGGCGCAAACTCGTCGTCACCGCGCCAAAGTGTCAGCACAACCGGGACCCGGGGCAAGGCCAGTATCTTCACGGCGACGTCCCCGGGCTGGGGCATGGCTTCTCCGATCCGTTGGGCCACCGCTATCAGGGTGTCCGGGTCGCTGCCGAAGCATTGGACCAGGGGGGCGATCGCCCGTTTCACAAAAGATGGATAATAAAAGGGCCCTGCCGGAACCTCACGGAAGGTAACCCATTTGTCCTCAACCTGCGCCCCTGAGGCGGTGATCAGGTAATGAAGAAGAAGCACCTGGTCCTGCAATTTGATCGGCTGCACCCTCTGGTCAAAGCTGATGGAGGCAGCCGGCTCGATGACCAGGTCATAAACCTTCCCCAGGAAAGGGATTGAAACCCGCTTTTGTCCGGCGCTATCCTCAAGCACGACTCCGGCCTTGCGGCAGCAGGATGTAAGATCGGCCTGTGCCAGCTTTTCTATGGCCAGGACGCGGGCGGTTTCATAGTCCTGTGGTGTGGGCATGTCTTTGCTCCAGGTAGCTCCGGAACTGCTCTGTGATCTGCCAGAGTTCTTTGCTCAGGCACTCCTTTACCCTTTTTTTAATTCGTGGGTCAAGTTCGCCGTAGTAGGCCTCGGCAATCCCCCGGCAATGCAGGCCAGGCTTCATAAACCGACCCGATCATGTCACCCGCGATCGCACCGATCATGTCTCATTCGTTCCCCGTACGGGAGCTTTGCACAATGTAATGCCGGCACTCGAGTCGGTGGGCATGCAAAATGTTTCTCTATAAGCGAAAGCAACGCGTCTTGCAAGTTTCAGAAAATGTGTAGTTCGCAGATTTTGCGGAAGTGGTGTCCGTGTATCGCGAAGGTAACGGCCAGAGGAAACAATGAGGGACGACGCAGCAGGGCCCAGAACAACAGCTTCCAATACAGGAATCGCTCTTTGCCCAGTATGCCCAACTGGATATTGGAATGAAAAAACGCCAGGACACGTTGAAAGTCCAGCGGGATTTCGACCTTCGGGGTCTTGTATTCCCGCAAAAAGGTCATAATCCGTTTATAGTAGTGCGTGGGGGAATAGATGTGGGACATGATCTTTCGGTACCCCTCGTGCAATGTTTTGGGATCCATTTTGGGGATGATATTGGTTGTGCCGTCCACATTATCGCCCGACATCTGACCGAGCAGCCGTCCTTCTCTTTTCAAACGGTCATAGAGCCTGGTTCCGGCAGGTGCCTGGAGAAGCCCCACCATGGCTGTGACGATACCGCTGTTTTGTATGAAATCAATTTGCCGCTGAAAAATGGACTCGGTATCGTTGTCGAAGCCCACAATAAAACCGCCCTGGACCTGTAAGCCGAAGCGCTGGATATGCTTTACGCTTTCCATCAGGTTTCGGTTTCGGTTTTGGTGCTTGTTACATTCAGCCAAGCATTCTTCGGCCGGTGTTTCAATACCGATAAATACCGTATCAAAGCCTGCCTCAACCATCATCTCCATCAACGGTTCATCGTCGGCCAGGTTCACGGAGGCCTCCGTAAAAAATGGAATCCCTTTCTTATCTTGTTGCCATTTGGTCAGGGCCGGCAAGAGGCGGGCCTTGAGGTATCTTTTATTTCCAATAAAATTGTCATCCACAAAGAAGATCTGTCCGCGCCATCCGAGGTTGTAAAGGCTATCTAATTCGACGATAATCTGTTCAGCGGTCTTAAGACGTGGACGGTGCCCGAATAAACTGGTCACATTACAGAACTCACAATCAAACGGGCAACCCCGGGAAAACTGGATGCTCATTGCGGCATATCTTTTGAGATCGGCCAACTCCCACAAGGGCGCCGGCGTTTTCCGGATGTCGGGCAGCTCACCTGTTTCATAGAGACGCTTGACACCCCGCCCCGCCTCCAGGTCCGCCAGAAAGCGTGGGAGGGTGATTTCCGCCTCATTTAAGACAAAATGATCAACCTCCGAAAACGCCTCGTGC
>JAFDGP010000331.1 GCA_019309245.1 Deltaproteobacteria bacterium
CAGCCTCATCGACCACATCGCCCGTCTTAAGCGGCGTGACAAGCGGACAAATCAGCCCTCTGGGCGGTGTATGTCGGTTAGCTTCCATTGAACCTGAAGGCGCCTTTACCCAAAATATCGTGTAGGTGCAGAATGCCCCGTACCTTTCCGACCGGATTGACGATAGGCAAAACGGTAATCTGATTTTTTTCCATAATGCTCAATGCTCGAGACGCCAGGCTATCCGGCCCCAGGGTCTTGGGATCTTTGGTCATCACCTCCGTGACCGGGACCTCGTGGATATTTGTACGAAACATCAGGTGGCGCCGGATATCGCCATCGGTAAGAATGCCTGAAAGCACGTCATTGTCACCTACGACCAAGGTCGCGCCCAGTTGTAATCGGTTGATTTCCTCTATTGCATCATACATGGACCGGTCTTCCCCGACCACAGGGATATTTCGGCCGGTAAGCATAATCTGTCGAACCTTCAACGAAAGCCGTTGTCCCAGGGTGCCCCCGGGATGAAATTCCTTAAAATCACTGGCCCTGAAATTGCGTTTGCGAATCAGGCTAACGGCCAGCGCATCGCCGACCGCCAACAGCGCGGTGGTGCTGGTGGTGGGTGCAAGCCCCAAAGGACAGGCCTCACGGTCAACACGAACGTCTATTACAATGTCACTCTGTCGTCCAAGAGTGGAATCCCGATTTCCCGTGAACGAAATCAGGGGACATCCAATCCGCTTCAGGCTCGGAATCAACACGATGAGCTCATCCGTCTCCCCGCTGTTGGATAAGGCCACAACCACGTCATCAACGCTGACCATCCCCAAATCTCCATGCATGGCCTCTACCGGATGGAGAAAAAGGGAGCGGGTCCCCGTGCTGTTCAGAGTGGCCACGATCTTTCGTGCGACAATACCGGATTTTCCGATGCCGGTCATAATCACCCGGCCCTGGCACTGATGCACCAGGTCCACCATTTTCACAAAATCCTGGTCCAGGCGATCCCGAACACCAAGGATTCCGTCCGCCTCGATCCGGAGCACCTCTTTTGCCTGTTCTAGAATCATTGCGTTCTCTCGTTTGCTGCCGGTTTGAAATGCTCTGCCCGCAGGATGCTCTGTACCAAGCGGTCAAAAATCCGTCAAGAATGAACCCCGTCTCGGTCGCTTTTGGTTGACTCAAGGTCTGATTCGTACTAAAGTAAATTATTCTGATCTGAAGGCTCCGGGTCTTTGAAGGCTTTCCATTTTGCAGCCGACAGATCGTAGGGTCAGGGCCCGTTCTTTGGAACCTGCTTTAATCCCATCACAAGTCCTACCGATGCGATTTTAGCCCCTTGCAGGCGACCCCTGACATTGGATTCCTTGCACCTTGAATGGAAATTTTGTGCGGAACCTTCAACTTTAAAAAAAATCACGAAAGCACGAAAGATTGAAAGCACGAAATAGAAAAACCTTGAGGCTTTCGTGCTTTACGCCCTTCGGGCTTGAGAACAGCGCGTGATTTGCGGCTTGACGCCTTGAAAACATCACGTGATAAATTTTTTTTGGTTCCGGTTCGTCCGGGTTGGGAATGAAGGCCTCTCATTCCAGAGTTTCTTAAGAGGATTTATTATTTGACATGTAGTACTAAAAACACCCCCGAGTCAAACCGCAACAGGAAAGGAGAAAAAATGACCCAGGCAAAAGAAGGCGATACGGTTACCGTCCACTACACGGGTAAATTCGAAGATGGAACGGTATTCGACACATCTCGGGAGCGCGGCCCCATGCAGTTTACAATTGGACAGGGCCGTCTGATTCCCGGTTTTGAACAGGCCGTTGTGGGAATGGCCCCTGGAGAATCAAAATCCACCACCGTGCCCCCGGAACAAGCATACGGTCCCCACAATAATGAAATGGTCCAGGTGATCGATCGAAAGCAAGTCCCGCCCGACATGCAGCTCGAGGTAGGGCAGCAGCTCGAGGTACGCCGCCCGGACGGACAGACCGGCATCGTGACGGTCCGAGACCTCTCCGATTCCACGGTCACACTGGATGCGAACCATCCCCTGGCGGGGCGTTCGCTCGTTTTTGACATCGAACTGGTTGAGATCGTGTAACCGGCGGCTGCGCCTCACATCACGAACCAGTTCGTAGACCCACCGTGATAGCAGAAGGAATGCACCATGATCGGCGAAAAGCTGTACAGTGTTGTTTTCGGCGAAAAGGATGACAGAGGACAACAGATCCGCGTCAAGCCGACGCCCTATCTTTTGGGGTTGAAGCCTCATGAAGCCATCAATGCCTTACAGGAAAATGTTCAGGCGGTAGCTGAGCAGGTAGAAAGCTGCTCGGATCTCGACCTGAGTGTTCCTGAAAACATGGCGAAGGTCCGAGATTTGGTTTTTGAGCTTGAGATTGCACAAGGATATCTTGCTGAGGTCTTCAAGACGTGGCAGGCCAGGCAACAGCAGGCCGGGGGTTAACAGGTTCTCCGGCTTGTTGAACCCAACCGTTTTTTCCGTGCACTGATTCGGGCCACCACCATATCCAGGAGCATACCGGCGCCGATCATCGCAATAAGCACGGGAAGCCGGTCCGCCATGCCGGCCAGAATAAAACCCGCGCCCATGGCCGAACCGATCCAGCCCGCAGATCGAAAGCATTCCGCCTTGTCTAGCTGTTTGTCTACGCGTTTGATCTCATCCTTAAGGACGGTTTCGAGTCGGTCGGTATCCACGTGCGGCATGTGACCTCCAGCAGCCCTGCAAAAAATAAACGCCTCAGCAGAGCATTGTGGAGTTCTGCATGAAATGTGCCATTGAAGGCCCTTCAGACTGATCTTTGACAGTTAAATTTTTAAATTTCAATAAAATCAAGGCACTAAGGTGGTTCAAATTTTTCTTGGCACTACCGATTTGTTTTTCGGTCATGTTTTAAGCTTCCTGT
>JAFDGP010000332.1 GCA_019309245.1 Deltaproteobacteria bacterium
CGGATTCTCCAGGCCTGCCGGTTATGTCCACGGCAGTGCGACATTGATCGCACGTCCGGGCAAAAAGGGATTTGTCAGACAGGCAGGCGGGCGCTAGTGTCAAGCTACACCCCCCATTTTGGAGAAGAACGTCCTCTGGTCGGCCAACGGGGTTCCGGAACGATTTTTTTTGCCGGTTGCAACCTTCTGTGCCTGTTTTGCCAGAATTTTGACGTGAGCCACGGACACGAGGGTGTTGCGTTTTCGGCACAGGACTTGGCAGATGCCATGCTGGCCCTTCAGTCCATAGGGTGTGCCAATATTAACCTGGTGACCCCTTCTCATGTGGTGCCTCAGATACTGGCCGCACTTGAAATCGCGGTTGAAAAGGGGCTGAAGGTGCCACTGGTCTACAACAGCAGCGGGTATGACCGGGTGGAGACTCTTGCTTTGCTGGACGGGGTGGTGGACAGTTACATGCCGGATTTCAAGTTCTGGGATCCCGATGTCGCCAAACGATTATGCAACGCGCCTGATTATCCCAAAGTCGCCAGAAAGGCCGTCCAGGAAATGCACCGGCAGGTCGGAGACTTGGTGCTCGATGACCATGGTGTGGCGAAGCGGGGTCTGCTCATTCGCCATCTGGTCCTTCCGGAGGGGATGGCCGGAACCCGGCAGGTCATGAGGTTTTTAGCCCGGCAACTTTCCCGGAACAGCTACGTGAACGTGATGGCGCAGTACCGGCCCTGTGGTCGCGCCGTCGAGGTACCGGCCCTGCAGCGCGGCATCACGGCGCAGGAGTATCAGGCCGCCGTTGAAGCCGCCGAACAGGAAGGCATCAGGCGCTTGGATGAGAGAAAGCGGACGTTGCTGGTACAGTGGTTTTGATATGGGCAGGATATTTGCGGTGGGCGACATTCACGGGTGTCTGGACAAATTGCTCCGCCTGATGGATCTTGTTGATGTCAACCCCGAACGGGATACCCTGTTGTTTGTCGGCGATTACATTGACAGGGGGCCCCGATCAAAGGAGGTGGTGGACTACATGATCCGACTCAGGGGGTCGTTTCGCCACATCATTTTTCTGAAAGGGAACCACGAATTCCTTTTGGAACGGTATTTGGAAGGAACGGAAAGCGCCATGTTTCTCGCCAATGGCGGGGACGCGACCCTGGAGAGCTACATGAGGGCGGATGGTACTGGCCGGTCGGGTTCCGCGTTCCCGGAAGACCATCTTCAGTTTTTCAACGACCTCCACCTGTACCATGAAACCGATGGCTTTATCTTCGTTCACGGCGGCCTCAGGCCCGGGGTTCCCCTTGAAGATCAGAGCGAATGGGACATGCTCTGGATTCGGGATGAATTTATTTATTCCGACTTTGATTTTGGAAAGCGGGTTATATTCGGGCATACGCCGTTCAGGCGCCCTTTGGTTCTGGACAATAAAATAGGCATTGACACCGGTGCGGTCTATGGCAATAAGCTCACTTGTGTGGAGTTACCGGCGGTCAGGTTTTACAGCGTTTGAATCCGTGCACAATCCACCGGCTCTGCCGGTGAGAATTGAGAAGGTTACACCGTTTCCTGAGTGGGTTTTAGTGTGTGTAAGCCGGCATACGATCTCCGGTGGCTGGTGCACGGATTCAGAATCAGCGGCAACCAATAGAACTGGCGGTATGGGGAAGGCCTCTGAAAGGAGCTCCAACACCAAAGTTCTACTGATAGTCGCTACTGATTGGCGGCTCAAAAACCGTGAAAGGAGGAAGAGCGACCATGGGAATCGAGGATGTTGTCAAGAACATCAGCTGGCTGGGCCATGATGGCTTTCTGATCAAAGGCGGCGGCAAAGCCATTGTGATTGATCCTTTCAAGATCAAGGCGTGCGAGCCGGCGGACCTGATCCTGATTAGCCATGAGCACTACGATCACTGTTCTGCCGAGGATGTCAAAAAGGTCCAGAAGGACACCACCGTGATCGTGACCGAGGCGGATTCTGCCAAGAAGCTTTCCGGCGACATTAAAGTGGTCAAACCCGGAGATACGATCACGGCTGCCGGGATTCCGGTCGAGGCCGTGCCTGCGTACAATATCAACAAGGATTTTCACCCGAAGCGAAATGGCTGGCTTGGGTTTGTGATTACCCTTGACGGGGTCAGAATCTACCATGCGGGCGATACGGATTTGATTCCGGAGATGGAATCCCTGCAGGTGGATATTGCGCTGCTGCCCGTGTCGGGAACATATGTGATGACAGCTGAGGAAGCTGTAGAGGCAGCCAGAAAGATCGGACCCAAGGTGGTTATTCCCATGCACTACGGAGCCATCGTGGGCACGGCACAGGATGCACTCCGATTTGAAGAGGCCCTGCGCGGCGTGTGTGAGGTGGTGGTGTTGGGGTAATGAAAAGGACGGCTGTGCTTACATGGGTGATGGTCTTGTTTCTGGCCGGCCAGGTCCAGGCCGGGCGGTTTGCCGTGAGTGTGGGAAAGGCAAATGTCCGATCTGGGCCGGGGACCGATTACGATATCTTGTGGTCCGCGGGGAAATACTATCCCGTGGATACCCTGAAAAGGTCTGGCAACTGGTATCAGATCCGTGATTTTGAGGGTGACGAGGGCTGGATCTTTCACAGGCTCCTTGCGAAGATCCCGGCGGTCATCGTCAAAGTCCCCCTGGCCAATGTCAGGCAGGGGCCCGGGACAAAAACGGCAATTCTATTCCAGGCCGAAAAGGGTGTCAGTTTCAAGCGCATCGGCAAAAAGGGGGCGTGGTTGAAGGTGCAGCATGCGGACGGAGACATCGGCTGGATTCATCACTCGCTGGTGTGGGGGCAGTAATGCACCGGGTGAATACGAACCATGACTTTCAGGGCTCGCAGATCTCCTGAAGCCTCCTGTCGTACATTTTGCCGATACCGTATTCCTGCCTCCTGAGAA
>JAFDGP010000333.1 GCA_019309245.1 Deltaproteobacteria bacterium
GGAGCAAGGCCTGCAGTTGGTCTTTACAAACGGCTGTTTCGACTTGCTTCATGTGGGCCATGTGCGATACTTACAGGTTGCAAAGGCTCAAGGAGACATGTTGGTGGTGGGGCTGAATTCAGACCGGTCTGTTCGCCGGATCAAAGGCCCCCCGAGACCTATTGTTCCTGAACAGGAACGGGCAGAGATTCTGGCGGCCCTGGCTTGTGTGGACTTTGTTACCCTGTTTGACGAGCCGGATCCTCTGATGACGATTCGAATCTTAATGCCTGATGTCCTTGTCAAGGGGGCGGACTGGCGCAAAGAGGCGATAGTCGGCGCAGACGTGGTCGAGGCCGGCGGGGGCAGGGTGGTACGTGTGCCCCTGACTGAAGGCGCTTCGACCAGCGGCATTATCGAAAAGATCCTGGCCGGGCATGGCAGATGAAGCAATCAACAACGGGACGGGGTATTTCTGCGCTTGAGAGGCCTTGTCTTGACGGGGCCGGTTGTCCTGATTGACGCGACCTTACTTTCTGAACAGGTAAAAAAGCACAGACAAGATGATGCTGATGATGATGCAGGTGGTAAGGGGGAAGTAGAAGTGAAAATGCTCTTTTTTGATCGCAATATCGCCCGGCAGTCTTCCGAGCCAGGGAACCTTCGGGGCGATCACCAAAAGGATGCCCACGGCGGTGACCACGAGGCCTAGAACAATCAGCATCTTCCCAAAACCGGTCCAGAGGCCCATGGCATATCCTCCGTTTTTCAGGGTAAGACATTCGTGAAGCTATTGAAATAGATGCTCACGAAGCGAGTAAATTCGACTTGTTGCAGGTCCATCATTAAAAAATTATGTAGATTTCCGGGTCATGTCAAGGGGGCCTGAGGATGCTTCGGCAAAACGCGCAGATTCTCTACCAGAAACGCATCGCCCCACAGGTCTATCGGATGGGGTTGGCTTGCGCGGATCTGGCCGCTGCAGCAAGTCCCGGCCAGTTTGTCATGGTTCGGGTGAGCCCGAAAAACGTTCCGCTCCTTCGTCGACCTTTTTCCATTCACAGGCCTATCGGCGAGGGTAAAGGCCGGCAGGGGGTGGAGCTGCTTTACAAGGTGGTCGGTCAGGGCACGCAGATCATGTCGCAGCTGGCCCCCGGAGAGGTTCTGGATGTTCTGGGTCCCCTGGGAAACGGATTTACTTGCCCGAAAACGATCAAGAACGTTTGGCTGGTAGCCGGTGGTATGGGTGTGGCCTCCCTGTATTACCTTGCATGCGAGCTTTCAAAAAGAGACGGGCTGATGCAACGGATTTTTTTGGGGGGGTGTTCGGCGGCGGACATCTTGTGCGAGGCCGAATTACGCGCCATGGGGCTTGATATCCAGGTTACGACCGAGGACTGCACCTTTGGCGAAAAGGGGCTTATCACGTCCGCACTGGAGCAGGCCCTGAAAAACGAGGTGCTGCCGGACAGGATCTTTTCGTGCGGACCCCAGGCCATGTTGAAAGCGGTGGGTGCCTTGGCCGCTGAGCACGGGGTTCCGTGTCAGATGTCGTTGGAGGCCATGATGGCCTGTGGATTTGGGGTATGCCTGGGGTGCGCGGTACACCGGGCCGACGGGGCGCCGGGCTATGTTCATGTGTGTACGGATGGACCGGTGTTTGACGCAAAGGAAGTCCGCCTATAAGGTTCCTTTTCAGCTCGGTGTCAAGGCAGTGCGTTGAGAGGCAAGGGGGTAAAGGAAATTTGGGAATTTGGCGTTAGGCGGTGACCGTCTGATGGCGTGACGCGTGATAGCGATTTGGAGACACACGTATGGAAAAAGTATATGACCCTGAAACAGTGGAATTGAAGTGGCAAAAAATCTGGGAAGAAAAGAAGCTGTTGTGCGTCAAAGAAGACCCTGCCAGAAAGAAGTATTACCTTCTGGAGATGTTCCCCTACCCATCCGGAAACATCCATATGGGCCATGTCCGAAACTATACCATCGGCGACGTGGTGGCCCGGTATAAACGGATGCGCGGGTTCAATGTGCTGCACCCCATGGGATGGGATGCCTTTGGGATGCCTGCAGAAAACGCGGCGATCGCCCATGATGTCCATCCGGCCACCTGGACCTACGGCAATATCGACGCCATGAGAACGCAGCTTAAGCGTCTTGGTTTGAGCTATGACTGGAGCCGGGAGCTGGCGACCTGCCGGCCGGAGTATTACCGCTGGGAGCAATGGCTTTTTGTGAAGATGTTTGAAAAAGGTATGGTCTACCGAAAGAAGGCCTCGGTGAACTGGTGTGCGTCGTGCCAGACCGTGTTGGCCAATGAGCAGGTCGAGGCTGGTTGCTGCTGGCGGTGCGGGCAGGTGGTGACCCAGCGGGATCTGGATCAGTGGTTTTTTCGAATTACGGATTTTGTCGACGATCTGCTGTCTTATTGCGACCGGTTGCCGGGCTGGCCGGACAAAGTCATTACCATGCAGAAAAACTGGATCGGGAAGAGCGTGGGGGCGGAGATCCATTTTCCGCTGGAAGACGGCCACGGCCACGTTGCTGTTTTTACCACCCGTCAGGATACGGTCTTTGGGGCTACGTTCATGGTCATGGCACCCGAGCATCCTTTGGTCCCGAAACTTTCCGCCGGAACCGCTCAGGAGGCCGTGGTTGCCGAGTTTGTGGAGCGCATGCGACGACAGGACAAGATCAAGCGGACTTCGGAAGACTATGAAAAAGAGGGGGTCTTTGTCGGGGCCTATTGCGTGAATCCTTTTACGAACGCAAAAATGCCGATTTACACGGCCAACTTTGCGTTAATGGAATACGGCACCGGGGCGGTGATGGCGGTGCCCGCCCATGATCATAGGGACTTCGAATTTGCGCGAAAATACGGCCTGGACATTGGCGTGGTGATTCAACCCGAGGGAGAAGCCCTGGACCCGGT
>JAFDGP010000334.1 GCA_019309245.1 Deltaproteobacteria bacterium
TTTTGATCTCAATCTGATCTTCACCCGGGTAGGGACGGGTGGATTTCCCGTTGAAAAAGCTTGTCACATGCCGGAATTTCTGGGTTTCGGCCAAACGAAGTTGCCGCCGGCCGAGGTCACTGATGACTTCGCCGAGCAAATGATTCATTGCCCCTCCGGCATCGATAGCACCGATAATGTAATGCTCAAACTCATTATAATAACGGGTCAAGCCGGTATAAAGGCAATCCGGCTTTTTTGAACGGGTCCCCGGATAGTTATCTGCCACAAAGGCCATGGAAAGTTGAATGGCGCGATCCTGTCTGTAATTTGTGTGCAACACGGCGTCGCCGTCTGTAATACCGTGATAATTTCCAATAACGTACGGGGGAATATATTCATCGAACATCTTGACCCCGTCCGGCGTCACATCGTTCTCATAGGAGGCCTGCACAGCGGCCTGCGGACTTTCAGCCACTCGTCCGGTCGCATTGGCAATGCATTCAAATGCACGGCTCGTAAGCTCCCAGTTTCTCGAACGGTCCATGCTGTAATAACGCCCCATCAAGGTCCCGACGCAGCAGTTGCCGATATCCTTCATGACCGCAGCAAGGCGATCCAGATATTCCAGGCAAGACCGGGGTGGCGTATCCCGTCCGTCAGTAAAAACATGAATAATGATCTCCCCAACTCCCCGATCCCTTGCGCCCCGCATGATTTTAAACATCTGGTCGCAGTGTGCATGAACCCCTTCATCCTGCAGGAGTCCCAGGAGATGTAGCCGGCTCGTGTACTTTCGGCAATTTTCCACCAAACGTTCAAACTCCCTGGATTGAAAAAACGATCCATCTACCAGCTGATTATTAATCCTGGTCAACTCCTGAATAACGATACGGCCGGCTCCCATATTCAAGTGCCCCACTTCACTTGAGCCTTGATAACCGGCGGGAAGTCCGACCGCCTCGCCGGAGGCTTCGATCAATGTCCAGGGATATTGCTTGAGATACGAAGAGACGTTCGGGGTTTTTGCCGCCCGAACTGCATTTCCTTCAACCTCACGGCGGTACCCCCAACCGTCACGAATGATCAGCGCTACAGGTTTTACGACATCCGCTTTCATGGCCCCACCCCCGGATCAGTTTTTAGCATTGCTGTGTCGCACATGCGTGTAGTTCAATCCATAGCACGACAATTCCAGGATGACAAACGGTATCGATTTCGCCGTGGAAAACACGGAAAATCCCTTGATGTATTTGGTAGGTTGGGGCATAGTAGGTACTAATGTTGTGTTTAAGAGGGGGGCTTAGGGATCGTAATGTTTCGGATCGGGCTGGGTTATGATCTTCACAAGTTGGTCGAAGGACGAGACTTGGTGATCGGCGGCGTGGCTATTCCTTTTGAAAAAGGCCTCCTCGGACATTCGGATGCAGATGTCTTGCTGCATGCCTTGTGCGATGCCTTGTTGGGTGCCGCTGCATTAGGAGATATCGGCCAGCACTTTCCAGATACTGACCCCAAGTTCGAGGGGATTTCCAGCATGATGTTGCTTGAAAAGGTCACGCAGATGATTCAGGTGCGAAAATATCGCGTCCAAAATGTGGATGCGACGATCATGGCGCAAGCTCCCATTTTAAAACCCTATATCAAGCCGATGGCAAAAAACATTTCCAGGGTATTGGATATGCCTGTAGATTGTGTGAACATCAAAGCGACCACCACAGAGGGCATGGGGGTCATAGGCCACAATAAAGCCATAGCCGCAGCATGTGTGATCAGCCTGGTTCATCACGGGGCCGATCATATAACCGTATAGGTGGGCAGCTCGCTTGCAGGGATGCTTTCCAGGCAGTGATGAGATTGGTCTTTTTCCGAAAGGATAGGATTGCTAACGGGCCAGTCTATACCCAAGGCCGGGTCGTTCCAACGAATACCGCGGTCATGTTGTGGGGCATAATATCGCGTACACTTATATGCCACTGTGGCCGTGTTGCTGACCACACAAAAGCCGTGGGCAAAGCCTTCCGGGACGTATATTTGATTGTGTTTTTTAGAAGAGAGCATGATCCCGACCCAGCGTCCGAAGGTGGGCGAGCCGACTCGAATGTCAACCGCAACGTCAAATACTTGGCCGGAGACCACCCAAACCAACTTCCCCTGTGCCTGTGTGCATTGATAATGCAATCCACGAAGAACCCCTTGAGCGGAATATGAGAGGTTGTCTTGGACAAATGTTTCAGGAATGCCGTTGTCGGCATATATGGCCGCCCGATAGGTTTCCAAGAAGCGTCCCCTCGGGTCAGTATGAATATCGGGATCAATGAGGATGACATCGGGCAAGATCGGACTTTGCGTAAATTTCATCGCGACAGCGCTCGCTTAAGAATCCTTAATGTCCGGGAAGCCGCCGCCGGCCTCCTTCGGAATCCAGGTCGATACGGACATTATCAAAGGAGTGCTTTGAGATCAATCATGACCTTTGAAATTTTGCGAGGATGACGCTCTTGGTTGAAAGATCGACCATTGAAGAACTGGCCAGTTCCGTTGGGATCGAACCCGAGTTTACTGACAACTGGGGACAAATTCATGTCACACCTTTTGAAACCAAAGCCCGCATCCTTGCAGGCATGGGTCTGTTAGCGCATGAACGTGGAAGAAGCACGGCTCCGGCACCGTGTGCTGAAGAGGACGCATCATTGCGCCTGGCGCAGCCTTCAATCGTGGCACAGTTGAACCACCCGCCCAAACACCTTGTTTTTCAGGTGCCCGCCCCAGGTCCTCAGGCAGAGATGAATACCCTGGCAGCCACTCTAACCGTGACCGACGAAGCCGGAAAAAGCCTGTGGTTTTCATACGCAAGAAAGGACCTGGATTACCTTGGAACGAAGAAGACCGATCGGGGATGGGTTATGAGTCTGGGAATGCCGTT
>JAFDGP010000335.1 GCA_019309245.1 Deltaproteobacteria bacterium
TAAGATATGCCGGCACAACGCACGGACTCGGTCCAGGATGTGTGCATTTTTTGTTCTTGATTTGTAATTAAGATTGCCATATCGACGAAAACATCATTGAACAAGGCAATCAGTCAGACTTGGCGCGCGGCCAATGGCTGCGAGACATCGCGGGCGTCAGTGACAAGTAACAAGGACGTCGTCTTATTAGATACATCTGGTTGGATTGACACGTTTCAGGGCAAGACCCCTGACATTCTGGGCGTTACACAGGCCCTTTTAATCGATCGGTTCCCGGGCTGAAATTGTTCAGGCCACGCCCCACCGGGTCAAAACCAATGATGCCGAGATCGACAAATGTGAACCACGCCGAAAAAGGAGGAAACCCATGAACATTACCTGTGTGGGAGCGGCAGGAACGGTCACTGGATCAAACTACCTGGTCGAAGCAGAGGGTGTTAGGATTCTTATAGACTGCGGCATGTTCCAGGGATCACGCCAACTGGAGGAACGCAATTATCTCGCCTTTCCGTACGACCCCAAAACCGTGACCCACCTGATATTGACCCATGCGCATATCGATCACAGCGGGCTGATCCCCAAGCTGGTTCGAGACGGATTTTCCGGGGAAATTCTATCCACCTCCGCCACGGCCGACCTGTGTGAAATCATGCTGGCCGACAGCGCCCATATCCAGGAAATGGAATCCGAATGGCGGAACCGGAAGAAAAAAAGGGCGGGGCGCCATCGGCTCATCTATCCGCTTTATACCAAAGAGAATGCGGCGGCGGCTATGGCGTATTTCACGCCCGTGGACTACGGCATGGACCGGGTCTTGTCCTCGAAGGTCCGGGTTCGGTTCAACGATGCGGGCCATATTCTGGGCTCGGCCATTGTGGAGCTTTGGATCAAGGAAGGCGACCGGGAGGTCAAGGTGGTCTTTTCCGGCGATCTGGGAAGCACGAACCAGCCCATCATCAAAGATCCCACCCCTATCCCGGATGCCGATGTGGTCTTTATCGAGTCCACCTACGGCGACCGGCTGCACAAGTCGAAGGAAAGCACTTATGAAGAACTGAAGGCGGTCATCCGGGCGGCGCATGCAGACCGGGGCAATGTAATCATACCGGCCTTTGCGGTAGAACGTACCCAGGAGGTTCTGTACATTTTAAACGCGCTTCGCCAGAAAGACGAGATTCCCCCTATGGCCCTTTACGTGGACAGCCCCCTGGCGATTTCCGCCACGGAAATCTTTCTCCAGCACCCGGAGTGCTTTGATAAAGAGACCCTGGAAAAGCTTCGAACAGGCAACCATCCCCTGGAATATCCCGGCATGCGGTTCACCCCAACCCGGGAAGAATCCATCAAGCTGAATGAAATCACCCATGGCGCCATCATCATCGCAGCCAGTGGCATGGGACACGCGGGCCGTATCAAACATCATCTGCGATACAATCTCTGGCGGCCTGAGGCCCACGTCGTGTTTGTGGGCTACCAGGCCCAGGGCACCACCGGGCGACTGATCGTGGATGGCGCGCGTCGGGTAAAAATCTTCGGTGAACAGGTGGCCGTCAATGCCAAGGTCCATACCATCGGCGGGTTTTCCGCCCACGCGGATCGCGACGGGCTTCTGAAATGGCTGGACCATTTCGATCCCAAGCCGGCAGCCGTTGTCATCATCCACGGGGAGGCCCGTTCCGCATCGGCCTTTGCCGGCCATGTCCGCGATCGTCTCGGCCTGGATTCCATTGTGCCGGCAATGGGGGAACTGATTGATCTGGATGTGGCTATGGGCCGGTTTGCACAAAAAGGAGCGGTCGTCCCGCCGCTTGCCTTCCACGAAGAGCTGGACCGCGTGTGGGAGGCCCTTGACGACATCCTGACCCGAGTCGGCGATATAGAGGACCTGGAAGATCCGGTCTCCCAGAAGAGCCTGACGCCAAGGCTGCATATAGTCAATGAAAAGCTGGCCGGAATCAGACAAGAACTGGCTCAAGCAGAGGCCGGGAGCGCATGATGCAAGAACAAGAGGCCCTGATGGAAAACGCCAATCACATTTTACCCAAAGTCGCCCTTGAAAATGACGGCGGATCTGCCACATTGAGCGAAAAATGGGCAAATCGATTTTGCAATCCGGGGCCGCGGTTTCTTATGAGGAGTCAACAATCTGACATCTCAGCCCAATATTATTCTGTTGTCGCGTAAATCTGGTCCCAAATGATTTTGATTGTTCGATTTTGGCGGTCGAAAATGCATGAAATAAAAACGGCATGGTTCGTGCTAAGGTTTCCTCTCGGTGGCGCGCCGGGAACGCAAAGCGGCGCCGGATCTAATCCCAAGCAGAAAGGAAGATAACCCAGTTCGTGTCCGGCCAACCGACATACCAGGACCTTGAAGACAGGATAAAAAGGCTCGAAGTGGAAATCCTGAAGCTCCGACACTCTGAAAGCCGCACCTTTGATGGTCCCTCCAGTTCCGCGACGTACAATGTCGCCGGAGGGTCCTCCCCAAAAGACCTCCGCGTGATGGAAGACCATATTGAAAAGGAGCGGCTTGAGGGGGCCATCGAAATGGCGGGGGCCGTATGCCTTGAGCTAAACCAGCCCCTCCAGGCGCTCTATTTTCAATGCGAGCGGCTTCAAAAGGCTATCTCCAAAGACAACCTGCTTTACAACCAGATCGACTGGATCGTAAAAAAGGTCGACAGAATGTCTGAAATCATCAAGAAGCTCCGTTCAATTGCCAGGTATCAAACAAAAGACTATATTGAAGGAACCCGCATCGTAGATATCGACCGGGCCTCGCGCCCGGAATAACGTCCGCACGGTGTGGCGGGCCGCAGCCATTGAATCCCGCATCCACAACCGGCTTGTATTTCTTTAAAAGAAAACCATCAACACGAACATCGGTC
>JAFDGP010000336.1 GCA_019309245.1 Deltaproteobacteria bacterium
GTGTGTCTTGTACACCTACTTGAAAGAACAGGGGCTGTGTCCCGTTCCCGCCTTTCGTAACCCACGCTACCAGGAAGGCCCTGCGGATGTGGTCGGGGTGGCCGAGGATAACACCGTGGCGGTGGCGTTTTGCAGCAATCCAACCATTGAGCTCACAGATATCAAGAGCCTGGAGCGGATCGGCTCTGAGCGCAAGGTCGTGATCAGTTTTTCCCCGAACAAGAAAAAAGTGGAGATGAGCACGTTTTTTCTCAAGCCGGGGATTGAGCACATCTATATCTACGAATGATGCAAGACACCGTGTATCCGGTCATCGACACCCACGCCCATCTCGAAGAATTTTCCGATCCACAGACGGTTGTGGACGAAGCCCGACACGGCGGTGTGGTGGCTGTGGTGGCCGTAGGGCAGGACCTGGCGTCTAATCGCAAGGCCTTGGACATCGCGGCCAGCAATCCGCACTATGTTTTTCCGGCGGTGGGTTACCATCCCTGGCGGCTGGATCCGCAAGATCACGAGGCCACGCTGGCCGATATCGACCGACATCTTCCCCGATGCGTGGCGCTTGGAGAAGTCGGGTTGGACTACAAGGCCAAGACCAAAAAAAAGGTCCAGAAGGCGGTCTTTTCCGAGCTGATCGCCCTGGCCGGTAAACACGACAAACCCATCGTCCTGCACTGCCGGTATTCCCATGCCCGGGCGTTTCAAATGGTCAGAGACGCTGGTCTCAAAAAAGTGGTCTTCCACTGGTTCAGTGGTCCGGTCGACCTCATTCCGGTCATTGCGGCCGAGGGGTACTATATGTCCGCATCGCCCGCCCTGCTTTATAATCCCTACCACCAAAAGGCTATTTCGGCTGTGCCCATGGACCGGCTGCTGTTGGAGACCGACAGCCCTGTGACCTACCGAAGCCTCAAGGCCAGGCCCGTCCATGTGCGGGTGACCCTGGAACAGGTGGCCAAGCTCAAGCAGGTGCCCTGCGAGGAGGTAGCATCGCATACCACTCAGAATGCGAAAGCGTGCTTTGGGTTGGAGGAAGGTTCTTAAAGGGCCTCGACACCGAAGTTCTGCTGATGGTTGCTGTGATATAAAAGATTTTGGCTTTAAATAAGGCCCTCTCTGGTATATATCATGCCCAACCCCTGACGTTCAGTGCTCTGCAACATTTTCCCCCTGTATGACTTAAAAAAACAAAGCCAAAACTTTTGTTTTTGAATCCGCACCCAAATCCACCGCCAAAGCCAATGGATTGCGCACGGATTCAAAGGTGAGCAATTTGTTGCCACCGGGTGGAACCGATTGTCCGTTTTTTGTGGTACTTTTAGGCCCTTTGTCCGTATTTTTTGTGTGGCGCTTCGTGCTGTCGACACATAACCTCACGACATAGTGAGACCTTCGCAAAACTCGTTGCTCTCGCTTACAGGGCAACATTTTGCGCACTCGGCCGCCCGGCAGCCAAGTCGTCTTCCCTCAAGGCGATATGATCCAGGCCGAGCCCGCCTGAGGCGGGCCGTGCCAGTCCATTAGCATATCGCCTTTCGGCAAAACGACTTGGCTGCCAAGTGTAGGTTGTGCAAAGCTCTCACAGTTGTTCCGGGAGGTCTGCTTTGAAAAAACCACCAAAAACAAGCCCGTGGATGCCGATTGCGAGATGCCTGGTCCTTGCTCTCGGCCTGTGGGCGCTGTGGGCCGGGGCCTGTCCTTTGGCCCGGGCAAAGGGCAGTGTCCCGGAGGCAGAACCTGCAGGGCCTCAAGGCCGGTATCATGTGACCTGGCGGGACAACCGGGTGTTTTTGGAGGCCTACAAGGCCCCGGTTAGAGACATCCTGGCCGAGATCGGACGTCTGACAGGCGTTGAGGTGGAGGTGGATCCCCGCGTGGACCGCACCTATTCAGGGTCGTTTCAAGGCGAGTCCCTGGAAGAGGCCGTCAAAAGGGTCGCCGGCAACTGGGCCATGGTCTTTTTTGATGAAGCTGGACACAGCCGCGTGGCCAAGGTGGTGGTCCCGGGGGGCGCTGGGAGGAAAGGGTCTCAATGGAGCGTCCCGGGTTCCCAAAAACTAGGTGGTGACAATCCGGCAGGGTCGGTGCATACAGACCCAAAGACAGGGGTGGGACCTTTGGGCTCCCGGTTGCACCCGTATGTCCCCGGGGAACTGCTGGTGCGTTTCAAATCGGACGTGCCCGCGGCACGGGTCAAGGCGTTGCTTTTAGACAAGGGCATTTCCGTCCGGAGGACCAATCCGCGATCGGGCTATACCGCCCTATCGCTTCCTGAAGGCTTGTGTGTTTTCGAGGCGGCCCGGTGGTGTGCATCACAAGGGCTTACCGTGTTTGCCGAGCCCAATGCCGTGTTGCGCGTCCAATGCGAGCCCGGGGATCCGGGTTATCCGGACCAGTGGGCGCTGTATCGGATCTCCGCTGAAGCCGGGTGGGCGATTGAGACCGGTCGGCCGGGGGTGGTCATGGCGGTGATCGACACGGGACTGGATTTGAACCACCCGGACCTTGAGGCCAATATCTGGCGCAATTCCTTGGAGATTTCCGGAAACGGCCTGGACGATGACGGCAATGGCTATGTCGATGATGATCAGGGCTGGGATTTTGTGGAAAACGCAAGCGACTGCGCCGATGGAGAAGACTGCGATGGTCGCGACAATGATCCCACCGACCGCCAGGGGCACGGCACGCATGTGGCGGGAATCGCCGGAGCCGTGACCGGAAACGGTCTCGGCATTGCCGGTGTGGCATGGCACTGTAAGATCATGGTGCTCAGGGCCGGATACAAGGCGACAGACGGGCACGGTTCTCTGGAGGTGGACGACGCCGCAGATGCCATCCGGTACGCAGTAGACAATGGGGCCGATGTGTTGAACCTGAGCTGGGGCGGGGACAAGGACCACACCCTTGTCAGGGAGGCCTTGGAGTACGCTAATGCACACGGCGTCATTGTGTGTGCAGCGGCGGGAAACAACCACAGTGATGTCCCCTTTTACCCGGCGGCCTATCCGGCGGCCCTGATCCTGGCGGTTGGTGCTACCGATCAGCTCGACCAAAAGGCCGGATCGTCCAATTACGGCCCCTGGGTGGACGTGTCTGCTCCCGGGGTTGAGATTTTGAGCACCTGTCTAAGCGGCGGGACGTGCACCAAGAGCGGAACCTCCATGGCCACGCCCCACGTGGCCGGCCTGACCGCGCTCCTGCTGTCTCGCTTTACCGGCTGGTCGCCTGCGGTGATGACGGACATCTTGCTGGATTCTGTTCGGCTGGTGGACGGCCTGCAGGGCGACAATGCCACAGCCGGAATTATCGACCTGGGAAACGCGATGAACGTGGACAGCGACCGGCTGGCCGCCTTTGTTGGCCTGATGGCGCCGGCCTTCGGACGCTCAGATTGTGCTGATGGTTCGGAAAGCTGCGAAGGAGACCTGGACGCAGATGGCGATGTGGACGGCCTGGACCTGGCCGGACTGGCGGGCTATTCAGAGGTTCCGGCGACCGCCTCGTGTGATCCCTGATGCACGGATTCAATGGGACAGCACGGAGACCTCACGCAGGGGCTCACCCGGGCCGATGATTTCTTCCAGCTCCCGAAAACAGTCCGCCTTTTTGCTTTCCGGGATGCTGATCGTGAAGGTTTCGTCTCCTTCGTTGACTTCCATGTGGCCACCGTGTCTTTCAACCACGGTCCGGATCAGGCACAGCAAAAGAAAATGAGAACTGCCCTTTTCTTGGGGACCGTTGAGTTCGGGTGATCCTTTTTTGTCCATGGTATTCGGCCTTTCTCTGCGCTTGGGTCGGTGTTGTCTCCCTTTACATCGGCTTGTGCGTGGGAAACTGAAGCAAAAAACCGGTGCAATCCAGCACGGTCAGGACAGCTTTGTCCGATGTGCCGTTTGTATCTCGGTGTGGGATGCAGTGCCCCGGAGACCCATGGACTGTAACCGTTGCGGAAGAATGAGCGAGAAAAAAGGAACCCCCAAGAAAAGGGACATGTCCACAATTCCCAGGGGTAACTCTCAGGTAGGGCCGGACGGTGATTAACCCGGCCAGGGGCCACCCGCAAGATGTTGCTTGCTGGACCCCATGCTTA
>JAFDGP010000337.1 GCA_019309245.1 Deltaproteobacteria bacterium
AGACAACCTCAACTCCGCCCTACGTTCGGGCTTTGTGGTAAGCGCGAACGCTATGCGCTCCGTAACGAGCTTGAGAGGGTAAAGAAAGTCGCCGGGTTCACTACGTGTTGAGGCAACACTCACAGCCCACACGGTAACTACAAGGACAAGACTCACGGCGGCAAAACGGAGCAAGGCCGGGTGCGACCACAGGAATCCCAACCGGTGCCACCCGGCTCGGCCCGAATGACTACGGCTTTTCCGCCGCGTCGGCACTGCCGCGCCCATTCTGACCAGCGCATTCCTTAACGAAGTTTGCCTCGGCCTAGCCTTCGGCAGGGCCTCCAATCGTCTGGCGACAACCAGGAGCGGTTCAAGTTCGGAGCGATGCTCCGGGAAGCGTGCAAGGCACTCTTCGACGGTGCCGCCAGCGAGTATGTCGTCGAGACACATATCGAGAATGTTTGCAGGATCCTGTTTCATTACTTGCCTCCCGTTGGCGACGCCATCAGATTTCGAAGGGTCTCGATTGCCCGAAATTGCAGTGCCCGGATCGCCCCGGGTGATTTTCCCTGGATTTCGGCGATCTCCGTGGTACTGTAACCTTCGATAAATCGAAGGTGGATCACCTCTTGCTGTTCCGGTGTGAGGTGGTCCATTGCCTGCTCCAGGTCTTTTTCTATCAGGATACTTTCGTTCGAGTTAAAAGGATCGGCAACCGATCCCGTTTTTTTTTCGTCGTAGCCCGACTCTACGCGATCCCGGACCCGGCGGCGGCGATAGAAATCAGTAACCATGTTTCTTGCAATACGATAGAGCCAAGCCGGAAAGAACCCCCGCTGTTTCGAAAGAGACTCCACTGCTCGCACGCAGACCTCGCCGGCCAGGTCCTCGGCGTCTTCGCGCGTCGGGACTCGCGTGAGCATGAAACGGTACACCTGGGGATAAAAGCACGCGCAAAGCTCGGCAAGGGCATCGGTGTCCATCCGTTTTGCTCCACTGACGAGCCGTTCCAACTCTTTCTTTTCCAGCATATCTGCGCACATAATATTAGACGCACATCGGTGCCGAACGTTATGCAAATTCGGCGATTAGAACGTCTTGTTCTTCCGACGCAGTTTTATTATTCATTCAGTGCTTTTCGAATGGCTTTGCGATTCAGAAGTCCTTCCGATCCCAATTCGAAGGCGATGAAATATTTCCGTACATTGGGAACGTACTGAGCAGGTTCCGTGCCGATGTACCGCAAGGTGGATCTCTCGACGTTATCAACCCAAATGTTGGGATGCAGTCCCATTTCCGCGGCTTTTTGCCGCATCCGGATGATCTTCCGAGGCCCGGCATTGTAGGATGCCAGCAGAAAGTCGATCCGGTCCGAAGTTTCAATCCCCGGGTCATTAAAATAGCGTCGTCTCAGAAAATCCAGGTATCGCGCGGCGGCTTTGACATTGTTGTCCGGATCGAAAAGATCACCACGGACGCCCTGTTCGGCCGCGGTCAAGGGTTTAATCTGCATCAGCCCTACGGCTCCGGTCCGGCTTTTCAGATCCGTCTTCAGGCCGGATTCCTGGAAGGCAAGTGCCGCCTGCGCATTGGGCCTAATGTCATACTCCTCCCCATATTTCCGAAAGAATTCCACCAAAGGTTTTAATGAATCGAGCCCCTCTGGAGTTAGAGGATTTCTTATCCACCGCGTATCTTCAAAGTACCGTTTGAAAAGGATGTTACCCATCAAAGTCCCTTTTCTATTCAACTTGATGAATCCATTCAGTTTGTCGAGAAGACGCGGATTGTTTTTGCGGACGGCCCAGGCGAGGTTGAGGTTGCGGCGCAACTGAACATCCGATTGCAGCACCAGGTTTTCATAAACGGCGGACCAGAGCTGGGCCAGGTATTCATCGACCACCGTCAGATCCGCAATCCCGGCATTCACGAATTCCAGAATATCCTCGGTATCCAGTGAATGACCCATCTCGACGATTTCGATAGCCGCTTTTCCGTCTCGAAACAGCTTCCGGTTCAGCTGTTTTAGATGATCGGCGTAGCGGCTCCCTCTTTTGACGTAGACTTTGCGGCCGGCGAGGTCATCCAGGCCCATCACCGGTGGGGCTTTCTTGTGGGAAACGACAATCTCACTGAATCCGGTCAAATAGGGCTCGGTAAAATCGACTTGTTCCTGCCGGTCCTTCGTTACAGTCAATCCCGCCGCTGCCAGATCCCCCCTGCCGGATACCAGCATTGGAATCAGATCCGGCGGTTTCACCGGTATGTAAAGAAGTGTGGTTTTCAGCTCCCGGCGGGAAACACCCTGATTCAGGAATTTCTCGAACGCATCCAGTAGTTCATATTCGTATCCGAGGAGTCTTCCCTGGACCAGGAAGAAATTAGTGCGATTGTAAGTCACCAGAACCCAAATCGTTCGCCTTGCCATCATTTCATCCAGGTCGTTGGTGAATTCCGCGAGCCTGGGTTCGGCCGTCGTCAATACATTTTCCTGTATCGGGATCCAAGACAGGAGAAGGAAAAAAATGAGAGACATGGTGGTCATTATAGAGGAAAACCCCGGCCTCTATTGGGTATCTTTTTCCCGGCCCTTTCTGTAGGGTGGAAACCGCTTTTCCTGCCGAAAAGTGCATATTCAGACTCCACGAACGCAACACTGCGAGGGCTCGATAGAATCTCTGGATTAAGGATTTGCCACCGTGGCTGTTGAAATGCGGCCTAACCCGCATTTCTCGCCAGGGGTGAATCTGACGGCAAATTCGGATTTTTGAGCGGTCAAAAGTGATTTTGAGCTTTCTTGCGGAACGACAACTGTCTTTCGGGTTGAACGATTTCGTAAAAAGGCCGAAAACGGCACACTTATCCCTGTAAATCATTATTATTCACTGATT
>JAFDGP010000338.1 GCA_019309245.1 Deltaproteobacteria bacterium
CCAGAACAACGTCTCTGTGTACGAGGGCGTCACCCTGTAAGACGATGTCTTTTGCGGTCCCTCTATGGTCTTTACCAATGTCTATAACCCCAGGAGCCACATCCCCAGAAGGCATGAAATGCGTGCGACCAGGGTCAAACAGGGCGCCACCCTCGGGGCCAATGCCACGATCGTGTGTGGCAATACCATCGGACGCTACGCCTTTGTGGGCGCGGGCACGGTGGTGACCAGCGATGTTCCGGACTACGCGCTTTTTATGGGCAACCCCGGGCGGCTCAAAGGCTGGATGTGTGCGTGCGGCACGCGTCTGCGCTTTGAAGCCGAAAAGGCACAATGCCCTCGCTGTGGCACCGCTTACATCAAAGAAGGCGCCGCCAGGATACGCGACCTCTATGAAGTGATCTCAAGAAACGCCTCTCTTAAATCCTGTGGCAACGGCCTTTTTTCCCCTGTCTTTTTGTCCACACATACATGCACCGTCTTAAGGATCGCAACCACCTCGCCCCGGGCGTCCTTGAAGTCATAGGAGGCCGTAAATGCACTGTTTCCGGGATCGACCCGGAGCAGGATGCTCAGTTGGCCCCCGAGCGATACGGGTCTCCTGTAATCCGCCTCTGCATGCACAATGGGCAAACGGAAAGCCGAGCTCGTGAGGATCTGATCAAGGGCAAACCCGATTGATTCCATGTAGCGCTCATAGGCACTGTGGGCAATCACAAAGTAATCAGCAAAAAAAACCGCTCCGGCGGCGTCCGTGTGATGAAGCTCAATGGTTGCGTTTGTTTCAAACATGGATCTCGACCCCTTTTCTTGAGGGCGCCGGCGGTGGCTGCGCCCTGCCGGCACGGTGGCACCTCAAACGCCACGGGTCCCTCGAAGTGATCTGACCTTCCACCAGGGCCTGAAATTTGCATAAAATCTAATATTACGCAAGAGTTCCCGGAAAAACGTGGGCCCAGCAGGTGGAGGGCGCACCTGATCCGGCCCAAGATACCGGATTCGGTCGACCGTGCAGGCGGAAACAAAACGTCTTATGATCCTATCTTCACTGGAAATACCGCGGGCCCGCGTCCAACCCGACGGCACGATACCGGCCACCTGCCCGGCCTGCGGGGCCGAAATACGCCTCTCGTCGAAACAGATCTCAATCCGGGGCCGTCCCTTTGAAGTGGCATGTTCCTGTGGAAAACACTTCCGGTTGTTTGCCGAGTTCAGGAAGGCATATCGGCGTCCGGTCAGCCTGGCAGGAACCTACGCCAAGGTCTCCTCACCCGCTCAGGCCGGGAGCCTCGTCATCAAGAACATGTCCATGACCGGCGTGGGGTTTGCCCCGGAGGGACCGCACCGGATCTTGAAAGGGGACATATTGATGCTGCGATTCGTCTTGGACGACAATGCAAAGACCACGATCGAAGCCCCTGTTGTGGTCGCCCATGCCCGGCCCGAGTTCGTGGGATGTGCGTTTAAAGATCTCTCTCCCGAACAAGAAGACGCCCTGGCATCTTACCTCATCCGGATCCCCTGAGCTCGCTGCATTTCTCGGGAGCCAGCCTCTTTTCCCTTGGAAACCCATGGTTGCGACGCGCTAGAAGCTAACCGTTACACCCACATAAGGCCCCGACATCTTGTAGTCGAGCACGACATCGTCTTGATCAATGTCCGTGGCAAAAATCCTGTACCCCCCATGGACATCCACGAAGGCAAACGGCGTCCACGACAGCTCCCCAAAAACATCATACATGCTGTCTCCCGAATAGGCGATACCGGTACCTGCCACCCGGGCCTCGAGGATATTGGCCAGGATGCCGAGATGAAGGTTTAGCCCGATCATGGGAATGGGAACCGTGAAGTCTTCTTTTTCATCCACGCCCGTGGTATTCAGCCTCACATCGCCGTCCAGGTATTTGAGGTGAAAAACGCCACCCAGGGAAAACCCCGCCAGCACGTTTTCCAACATTGATAGGGTCATTTGCCCGTAGATCGGCCCGTTCCCGGTCAGGACTCAAGAGCCGGCAATGCGTATTGCCAGATCCTTTACCTCAGCCATCACGGTTTCAACGTCCATGGTCAAAACCTGCCGATCTTTGACCACCACCCGGCCCGCGATGATCACATCGTTTACATCACCGCCCCCGGCCGCGTACACCACGTGCGAGGCAGGATCATAAAGCGGGGTCCAGTGGGGCTTGTGGGTGTCGATGATGATCAGGTCCGCCTGTTTCCCTTCCTCGATGGATCCAATCTCGCTGCCCAACCCGATGGCATCCGCCCCGCCCTGCGTGGCCAGCCGCAGCACCTGCCGGGCATTCAGGACCGTCGGATCACGTCTATGCACCTTGTGCAGCTTGGCGCAAAGGTCCATCTCCTGAAACAGGTCCAGGTTGTTGTTACTCGCACAGCCATCCGTGCCCAGGCCCACCCGCAAGGCCTCTTTGACAAAGTCCGGCACCGGCGCGATGCCCGAGGCGAGTTTCATTTCGCTTTCCGTGGTTACGCTGATAGCTACATCCCGCTGCGCCAGGGTCTTAACATCCGCCTCATCCACCCAGATCACGTGGACCGCCAGGGTGCGCTGGTTTAGAATGCCCAGCGCATCCAGAAATTGCACCGGCGAACACCCATGGGCCTGTTGAATCTGTTCTGCCTCGGCCCGGGTCTCAGCCACATGGATCTGCAACAAACACCCGGTTTCATCGGCCAACCTGCGGGCCGCTTTTAGGGTCTCTTTGCTGCAGGTATAGGGAGCGTGACAGAAAACCCCGGGAGTGATCAACGGGCTTTTTTGCTGCCATGTCTCAATAAACCGCTGGGCCTCGGCCACGTTTTTTTGGGGGTCGGGCACCCCTGGCGCCGGAAAGTCGATCACTCCCTGCCCGACCACACATCGCATGCCGGCCCTTTCCATGGCACGGGTCACCTGATCTTCGAAAAAGTAGCCGTCACAGCAGGTAGTGGTCCCGGAAAGAAGCATTTCCGCACAGGAAAGCAGGGCGGCCAAAAATACTGTCTCCGGGGTGACCCACTGGCGTTCAGCGGCAAAGATGTGCTCGTTGAGCCAGGCCATCAGTGGAAGATCATCCGCCAGGCCGCGGAAAAGGCTCATGGGCGCATGGGTATGGGTATTGACAAGACCGGGCAGAATAATCCCACCT
>JAFDGP010000339.1 GCA_019309245.1 Deltaproteobacteria bacterium
GTTTTTTTCGCCGCTTCGGGCCTGGGTTCAACAGGGATGGGAAAACGTTTCTCCAGCCGTTGCGTCCGGCTTTTCAGGTTTTCCTCAAGCCTGCTAAAAGCCTCTTCCAGGGACGGCTCCATCACGATCACATCCCCCTGGCTCACGATGAGCCTTTTAAGTTCGGGAATGTGTAGCCGTGTGCTGGCCCTCAGATAGACGGGTTCGATATAAATGATGACGTTTCCGACTGGAAGAACAATCATCCGGCCGCGTGTCACCTTGGAGCCGACCTGGTTCCACAACGCGAACTCTTTGGCGATTGAGGTGTCCTGATTGATCAACGCATCGATCTGGGACGGACCATAGACCTGCTCTTCCGTGGAAAAGCTGAAAACAACCATTTTCCCGTAATGGTCTCCATCACAGCCGGCCACTGCCAGGGCACGCAGATTGTCACGGCCCCTGGGGCTCATGGGGCTGAGCAACAGGAATTCGGTCTGGTCCGATTGGAGCAAATTGAGTGTGAGGTAGTAAGGCCTCATGCCGACCGGCTGATGGTCTCGGTAGATCCTGGAAAAATCCCAGATATCTTCCTGCCGGTAGAAAAGTTCCGGATCTTTTTGATGGTATTTTCCGTAAATATGCATCTGGATCTCAAATAGATCCTCCGGGTATCGAATATGCCTTCTGAGCTCCGGAGGCATCTGGTCAAGGCTCTGGAAGACCCCTGGATACATGCGCCGATAAGCCTCCATGATGGGATCATCCGGCTCCACAATATAGTAGGTCACCTTGCCGCTGTAGGCATCAACGACAATCTTTAACGAATCCCGGATATAATTGAGCTGCCCGCTGAAACGCTGAGAATCCGGATACCACCGGGAGACCGTAAAAGCATCCTCGATCCAAAACAGCCGTTTCGCAGTGACCACCATGTATGGATCTGAATCCAGCAAAAAATACGGGGTGAGCGTGCGAATACGCCTCAAGATGTTTCTGCGAAAAAGGATCCGGCTGTCATCCGTGGTCTTGGTGGTAAAAAAAATATTCTTGTCCTTGAAAAACACAGCCAGCAAGAGTTTTCGGAACAATGACGACAAGTGCACCCCGCCGCTTCCCCGATAATCCGACAAGACATTGCTTTGGCCCTTCGGGTAGTCAAACTCCCCCACACTGTTTGGAGCGATCACGTAGGTATAGTCTTCCAACCCATAGTAGATCCCGGTTTCCTCCGTGGTCAGGCCATACCGCGACACGGGAGGGATATCCTGTACAAACCATACCATAAACTCGTCACCGGCTTGGGCCGCCGGCGTCATGACCGCGCCGTTTCCGTGGGTATATTGGAGATGCAGGTTGACCCAGTTTTGGGCGTAGTCCGGAAGATCGCCCGTGTTGATTTCACGGCCGGCCAGATAGACCTGCTGGTAGACCCCACCCAGCGTGTACCGGTCCACATCGGTGGCCACAAAGTCGTAATACGGGCGAATCCCCTGAAGCTGTTTATACACCTCGTCCAGCACATCCTTGTCCCAAACCGGGATATTGTGAAGTATGCCTTTGACTTTCGGGGTGACCGTCCACGGAATGCGTTCCGTTTCAAATCTGCGGATTTCGACCTCGTCCAACGCGTAACTGGAAAGGGTGGATTTGATGTTGGCCTCGATAAACGGTTTTTCACGGGTGATTTCGTTGGGCTTCACGATGTATCTTTCCACCTTGTCCGAAAGGACTGTGGAATGCCGCAGAGCCGTCACACCCGCAAACAGCGCCGCCAGAACGATTGCTGCCAAATACCCCCGCCGGGTATGGATAACCTTGGCCAAAAACAGCGCCGTTGCCGTAAACAGCAGCAGGGAGGCCCAGATAAGCGGCAAGGTCACCCACATTTCCGCAAACCCGGGCCCGGAGAAAAACGGCTCATGGCTCGTGGTATAAACCAGGTGATGCCGCTCAAGGATATAACCCCAATCCTGAACCAGAACGATAAAAAAGATCAGGATGCTCAGATGCAATTTCGCTCCACGAGGCAGGTGACGGTTTTCTCCGGACAGCAATCGGTGTTCGAGCCAGTACAGGAAAAGAAGTGCGGCAAAAAGGACGGCAAAGGCTATCAGAAGCCGATGTTGCAGCAGGATATAGATTGGGAAAGAAAACAGATAATACCCCGCGTCCTTTCCAAATATGGGATCCCGAAAGCCCGTGTCCGGCCCGAATATATAGAAAAGGGCTGTTTCCCACCGGTCGAATAGCGGATACGCCACCGCAACGGCCAAAACAAGAGACACCGGGGTATACACCTTCAGAGAAAACGACCGAAACATACGCAAGGTCGTCCGCCTGGAGGCTGCAACCTTGCCCCCGGCTGTCGAGCCCCGTCCCTGTTTGCCTGCCCCCAGGTAGCGGGAAGCAATCCAGAAATTCAAAAAGAAAATCGCGAAAAACAGCAGCGTTGCGCCTGCCAAAACCGCGTATCGGTACAGGAGACGCATCCAGAAATAGGACTGATAGTGCAGGGCGTCAAACCACCACAGGTTCACGATAAAACGGACGAAAACCACGCCGATCACCACATACGCAACAGCCAGACACGCGATACCGCCGATCAACCCGTACAGCCATCGCCGCCATTTCCGCATCACGGCCTCCTCCCGTCAACGCACTCCGTCATTAATAGCCGACAGGGCCTGTGGCATGATTAATAAATAACGCCGGACGATGCAACAGATTTTACCCTCTTAAAAAACTCAATTCAAATTGTGTTATACACATTGAGAACAATACGCGTTTTTTATTGCATATTCATATCATTATGATTACAGTATCATCAGCGGATTTGGGCACCGCCAAAGGAGGACAAGACATTGTTGGTAACCCGGGAAT
>JAFDGP010000025.1 GCA_019309245.1 Deltaproteobacteria bacterium
TGACCTCCTGGATCAGGGTTTTTGGGTGTAGCTAAAACTCTTCTAACCCAGTATCCATGGGCACCGCAAGTCTTTTTTCTGCTTCAAAATCACCTTTTTTATGCAACTATAGGGGTAATATCCTGGTTTGAATCTGGAAAGTGGATAGCGGTCAGGTGATTCAGGGCATCGTAGTCATAGGTGATGGTGATGCCCCTGGCGTCTGATCTGGATATCAGATTCCCTGAGGCATCATAGGCATAGCGGGTCGTGCCCGTATCCGGAAACCTCGGGCTTGAACTGATAGCCGGGAAGGGCAAACTCCGGACAGCAGTCTTTCAGGTTTCGGTTCTGGCGCAAATCATTGAACCCCGCATGGGCACAGCATGCCCCGTCTTCGGCGTTGCACCCCTCCGAACACCTGAACAAGCCCCAACCATTGCAGTGCACAGGACCGGTGCTCCCATCGCAGTACACATCCTTTATCCGGCAACCCATCCGGCACGGATTTTTGTAACAGTCACATCCCTTGCATTTTCCCACACGAATCGTTCCTGCCTTTTCACTGGAAGGACCACAATCAATGGCAATAGAAAATGTCCCAGCCGCCTCGCCGTTCACCGTGACCTCAATCGTAGGGTTGTTTTGACAACCGGGGTTGTCGTTCGGCGCAGCGTAGACCACCTGTTCCCCCTCGAAAAAAAGAAGACTGCCCTTGTTGCCGTTGTCATCTGCAATCGACCAGCTATAGGTGTTGCCGGTCTGGTAATTCATGATAGACAACACCTGCTGGGCCCCGCAGCCCATCTGCCTGCTGCCCGAAATCACCGGCGCTTCCACGCAAAAAACCATCCCCGGCCATGCCGTCACGGCCAACCACAAGACGAGGCAAAATGTCCTAACCCTTAAGCTCACTTTCGATCCCTTCACCCTTACCCTCCTGTATTCTACTTGCCCCCTGGATACAGCATCGAGCATTGCCGTCTTCACAGCACGAGATATTTGCACAACATGTTGCTCTGGCTTACGGGCCAACATTTTGCGCGCCCAGCCGCCCGATCGCCGACAAGTATTGTGCAAAGCTCCAGGCAAAAATGCTTAGAACAACTCCTCAAAGCCCGGCAACCACCATTCGTTTTGGGGGAACCAAACAGGCGCATTGGCGCATGCACACGAACCTTTGGGTCAGCAACCTCTGAGCCGAAAATTGCAAAAAAACAAATGCTGTGATTTACACAGGTTATCTCTTGGCAGAAAAACCAGGTGTAACAAAACGTTACAATTTCACCGAAATTCGGTATTTTTTTTCACTGTAACAATTCTACACACTCAAACAGTGAAACAAGGCTCTTTTGGACAGACGTCGTAGCGCTGATGGATACGATCAACTCCAGTCGGCCGGCTATCTGGAAAATAGGGCTGAAAAAAACTGAGCGCAAAGGGGCGATGATCCACGTGAACGGAACCCTGGCTCTCACCACGGGGCTGTGTAAACAGGGCATGGATGTCGTACACCAGGGTAACCGGGGTATCATCCTCTCTTCTGCTTTGTCCTGCCGACACTGCAGAGCCGTTGTAAGGAGGTACGACGGTGTCACAGACCACCCCCCTGAGCCCACTCGATTGCAACACCGCCGGGAAGTGTATCGCGTTTGTGTCCTTTGACCTGGATACCGGTTTGTACTTTGTGGAGGCAGAAGCGACCTTTCAAACCCCATAGAGGCCCCACGGAAGGCCGGTGGAGACGTTCGTATACGTTTGAACAGGGCGGTGCGGTGCTTACTTAGGACGAATCTTTCCGCCGGGTCAAATGGCGACCTTTGCAAAACTCGTTGCTCTCGCTTACAGGGCAATATTTTGCGCGCTCGACCACCCGACTGCCCGGACAGCAGGTTGTGCAAAGCTCTCAAATGGAGAGACTTATTCAGGGGCGCTTTTTCTTATGGAATGATCCACGTTCTAATGAGATTTGTCTCGCAAGATAAATCTTTGCCAAGCTCTGGTAAGGCCCATCCTTTTTGTTTGCAAGGGTCTTTAGTTCTGCCAGCATAGCCTCTGGAAGTCGAATAGAGATATGGCCTTTTATAGTACTCTTTTTGCAATCAATGTGGTAGAGGTGTATCCTAAAGTGATCGTTGCTGCTCCCGAGATGGAAGAGAAAATGTTAAATGAGACGCACGAAATCGTGGGACGGGCTAAGGCCGAAGCGGTTCGGGGTCGAAGGGCTCGACTGTGAGGAAATATTAGGACGGAAAGGAGATTGGCACCATGAAAAAGACGGCAGTCATGATTTCGTTGTTGGCATGTTGGATGTTGTTGCCCGATATTTCCTATTCGCGCGGCATGGCCGCCCATGAGCTGACCCGCCTTGATACGCGGGCGATACGGGACATGAAAGAAAGGCTTTCCCAGACAGCCGGACAATTGTCCATCCTTGCCGAGACGCTCAAAGAGATCCGTTTGTCCATGGACAGCGGGCGGGCCAGGGAACGGTATGCGATCAAGAACTGCCGTGAGCGGCTTGAAAAAATCGAAAAAATCTACCGCTACGTGGTCCAGGTGGTTCTGGATAAACTGCTGACGGTCCAACCCAGTCGCGCGGGATATTACGGATACCTTCAGGAAAACACCCTTGAAGACATGGAAAGACTCGTGGGCCGATATCTCAGCGAAATACAACGGCTGTCTGCCAAGGTTACCGAAAAGGGCGCACGCCGTGTGCTGGACCAGGCCCTGTCCGCACTAAACGCGTCATCCGGGCTGGTGAGCGAGGCGGTCGAATTGGTCCGGCAAAACAGCCAGGAGAGGAAAGCTGGCCATCAGGTAGAAAGTCCGGCAGCAAGTTTTCACGGACATGAGGGTTAACCGGACAGAGTACTTACCAGGGTGCCGGTTTTTGACGTGTCATATCCCCCGAGCCGGTTGACCTGGTCCTTAAAGGCCTCCGAACGAATGACCTCCAGCATGAATTGAACCCTTTCCTCTTCATAAAAGGCTGCTAAGATGGCCAGGTCATACTCCTCTTTGACCACGGGGATGAAGTCCAGGCCCAGGGCCTTGGCTGCAGCGTAGATTCCCAGTCCCGTATCCGCGGCACCGCTCAACACCGTCACGGCCACGGACATGTGGGTGAATTCCTCGTTGTCGTATCCCTGGATATCTTCGGGGTTGACCTGAACAGCGGCCAGCCGATAATCCAGAAGGATTCGGGTTCCGGAGCCGGCCTGGCGATTTACAAACGTGATATCTTTTCGCGCCAGGTCCTCAATCCCTGTGATGCCCTTGGGGTTGCCCCTGGCCACCATGAGCCCCTGCTGTCGAAACACCAGGTTGACCAGCTTGACCGGCACCTTCGGCAAATACTGCTTGATATAAGAAGTGTTGTACGTGCCAGTCTCGGTATCCAGCAGATGGCATCCGGCTGCATGGCAGTGGCCGTTTCTCAGGGCCAGGAGCCCTCCCAGGCTGCCGACATTCGTTGAAGAAAGCCCGAACCGGCAATCTTTGGCCCGCATCTGATTGGCCAGGACATCCAGGGTGTTGTCATGACTGCCGACTACAACCACGGTGTTTTTGAGGTGGTCCGTATTTTTTAGAAGCGTGACCTCTGCGGTCTCGCCGGCTTGAAGGCCCTCTACATGGCTCGGGATGGCGATGATCCCGTCGGCTTCGGTGAGTGTGGTGACCGAACCGGCCCCCCTGGGCAAGGGCGATGCCACCAGGGTGTCTCCCACTCGCCCGAGTTTTACCCGTACAAATTCGTCCAGTCCGAGCCTGGACGCCATCTTTCGGGTGGTTCGGGCCCGGACCGTGGGCCGCTTCGGTTGCTCAATGCCCAGCATGGCGTAGAGTAGTGGCTGTGCAAACCTCTCAAAGGCCATGATTGCGGATACCGGATAACCAGGGTTGCCGATCACAGGCTTCTCCTCGATGGCACCAAGAACGGTGGGCTTGCCTGGCATCATGGTCACGCCGTGTACCAGGACCTCGCCGAGCTCCTGAATCACAGCGGCCGTGTAGTCCTTCGAACCTGCTGAAGAGCCTGCGCTGATCACAATGATGTGATGATCCGCCTGGACTGCTTCATGCACGGCCTTGCGAATCGCATCAATATCATCGGGCACGATCGGAAAGATTCGGCACTCCCCGCCGCATTGGCGTACTAGGGCCTCGAGGACCGCGGAATTGCTCTCGATGACTTGACCCGGTGCCAGGGCGTGAATGTCCACGTCATCCGGTGAGACCAGCTCGGAACCTGTGGGAATAATGCAGACACGCGGACGTTGTTTGACGGCCACATGAAAGACTCCGCCATTGAGCAATGCTCCGACCTCGTAGGAAGAGATCAGGTGGTTCTGGGGGAGGATCAATTCCGTGGCCACAATATCTTCTCCCACTTTTCGTACGTGTTGCCACGGATACGCGCCGGATTCGATGCGGACCGTTTCTTCGTCCGGGACCAGGACCTGTTCGATCATGATAACGGCGTTCGTACCCGGGGGAAGCGGCTGGCCCGTGTTGACGAAAAAGGCGTCTTTTCCGATTTGAAGCGTCTTGGGTCTGTCTACCGTGGTGCCGAACGTGGTCTGCGCGTCGACCGCGATGCCGTCCATGGCAGCGGCATGAAAGGCGGGCGAGGAAAGCCGTGCAAACACCGGGGAAGCGGTAACCCGTCCTACCGCTTCCCGAACCGGAAGGACTTTCTGCCCAAGGCAACCTCTCAAGGAAAAGCGATCGAAAAAGAGCTTTTCGGCTTCCCGGACCGGCTTCATTTGAAGGTAGATGGTTCTTTTCACGGTTCGCGCTCTCCGAAGATCTTCTGAAACTCCCGGTCTCCGACCTGATCCACCTTGCGTTTGATCCGTTTGTACCTGTCGAGCAGGTCCCGGCCCGTGGCCGTCAACACGGATCCACATCCTTTTCCTCCGCCGGGCTGGGATTCCACGATCTTGGCGCCCAGGCGTTCCTCGGTGGACTTGATTCTTCCCCACAGGGCACGATAAGACATCTTGAGTTCCCGGGCTGCCTTGTTCATGGACCCGAGCCGATCAATGGCCTCAAGCATGCGCACCCGTCCGCTTCCGAAGATGACCTGGTCCTGGTCGTCGTCGATCCAGACTTTTGTTCTGATTTTCATGGATTACTCCTCACTGGCGCGTGCCCGTCACAGTGGAAAAGGCCTCCTCCGGAGACCCGCCGCGGCCGTGGATCCGTGGCTCCAGGCGTACGTTGACTTTATCACTATAAAACTGATACGTTAGTTTGTTAAGAACGAAATTTAGGCTGACACCTTGAAAACAACACGTGCTTTTGGTTGCGGCTCGTCTGAGTTGGAAGACGGTCGGCAAAAATCTATACC
Organism: Deltaproteobacteria bacterium; assembly: GCA_019309245.1. Classification (GTDB taxonomy): domain Bacteria; phylum Desulfobacterota; class Desulfobacteria; order Desulfobacterales. Next base: position 5,339 of record JAFDGP010000025.1, read on the forward strand.
AGACTTCATGAACGCACACCAGGAGATTCTTTTGGCGATATGGGCGCCCAAATGACATGGTCTCGGGTCAAAGTGGTGATCTTTGATTGCGACGGGGTGATGTTTGATTCCAGAGAGGCCAATGAGGCATACTACAATAGTATCTTGGCTCGTTTCGGAAAGTCGCGGATGAATGCAGAGCAGCGTGCCTACGTACATACCCATACGGCGAGCCAGTCCGTGGCCTACCTGTTTGACGGGGATCCCCGGGCTGCAGAGGCAGAGGCCTTCAGGCAACGGATGAGCTATGACCCATTTATCGGGAGAATGAAAATGGAGCCCCATCTGAGGGGTTTTCTAGAATACCTGAGGCCGACCTACAAGCGGGCCGTGGCAACCAATCGATCCGATACCATGGGGCGTGTTTTAGAAGAACACGGATTGACCGACTGCTTTGAATTGATTGTTTCCAGCCTGGACGTGGCACGTCCCAAGCCCGCTGCGGATGCCCTGTTGAAGGTTTTGGGGCACTTTAATGTCTCAGCCAGTGAGGCCGTTTATATTGGGGATTCAGACATTGATGCCATGACGGCTGCTGCGGCGCACGTGCCGTTTGTGGCCTACAAGAATCCGGCGCTTTCAGCAGACCTCCACATTACATATTTCAAGGAAATGGAAGCGTACCTGTAGGGCACAGGCCCGGCGGGCCCTCTTTTCGAGCCTCTGTTTATGCGTCTTCCGTGTACAGTACCGCCAGGATGACGGCCTGTTTTTCCCCGGAACAACGCACCAGGTGGGGCACTGTGGAATCGTAGTAAATACTGTCGCCTTCCTGGAGGACCTCGCAATGCTCCTCCAACGTCACCTCCAGGGATCCTTCCAGCACGTAGATGAACTCCTGGCCTGCATGGGTGGAGAGTTCTTTTTTGCCGGTTGAGGGCAACAGGGTTACCATGAAGGGTTCCATGTGTCGGTCTTTTTTATCGGGCGCCAGGGATTCGTATGTGTAACCGTACCGGTCATCTTTGTCCGAGGTAAACCGTGCGATCACGCGCCGATCGGCCTTGCGGGTTACGGTGAAGGGCTTCGTCTGCCCGGTGGAGATAAATCGGCCGAGCTGCATATGAAGGGCTTTTGAGATTCTGACCAATGTGCCCAGGGGCGGAGAGACCTCGTTGTCCTCAATTCGGTTGAGTTCCTCCGCGGGGATTCCCGTGCGCTGGGCGACATCCTCCACCGTGAGCCCCTTTTCTTGCCGGACCAGGCGGACCCTTTGTCCCAGAGAGGCTGTTTGAGCCTCCTGCGCCGCAGTGTCTTGCGGTCTTTTGGGCGCTGCGGTGGATGAGAAGGTGTCGATGTCTTCAAGGAATCCTTTGTACGCGTCTTTATTGGCTTCGTTCATGGGTTCTTCAGTCCTTTTTACGATTTCATCAGGCCTTGATCATGGCTTTCGAAAGGACGACTCTAGGTCATGGCGTTAAGAAATTTTTCCAGGCCCTTCATGCTGTCCACATTGAAGGTTTGATGGTCATAGTTATCCGGGACAATCTTGCGCAACAGGCCGGTCAGGACCCGCTTAGGTCCGATCTCGGCGAAGATCTCGACCCCCTCATCCTGCAACCGGCACATGCTGTCGTACCACCGAACAGGACTGCACAGTTGTCTGGCCATGATATCGGAGATCTGATCGGGATCGGATTCCACGTCCGCGGTAACGTTAAAGATGAGGGGAATGACAGGCGCTTGAAAAGGGATTTGTTGTAAAAACGCGCGAAAATCTTTCTCAGCACCGCGAATCAACTCGCTGTGCCAGGCCCCGCTGACCTTAAGCGGAATGGCCTTGGCTCCCTGCTGGGTAGCCAATTCAGAGGCGTATTCTACAGGTTCCGGCGCGCCGGTCGTCACGATTTGTTTGGCGGCATTGTGGTTGGCGACCGCCACCACCCCTTTTTTTGCCGCCTGTGAGACAATTTCACGTACGGTATCAATCTCAAGACCGATAATGGCATGCATGGCTCCTTGATTTTTGCTGGCTTCGCGATGCATCAAACGACCTCTTTCAAACACCAACTTCACCGTACCCTCGGCCGTGGTGACCCCAGCGGCTTTAAGGGCACTATACTCACCCAGGCTGTGGCCTGCCACCCAGTCGGGCCGAACGCCCTCTTTTTCCAGGACTGCAAGGACGGACAAGTTCACGGCGGTTACCGCGGGTTGGAGGTTCACGGTGAGCGTGAGATCCTCCATCGGACCTTTGAAACATAGCCTGGAGATGTGCGTTTTGGTGATCTCGTCCGTCATGTCGAAGATCTCTCGGACAAAATCATATTCCTCATAAAGGTCCAGGCCCATCCCGACGAACTGGGAACCCTGGCCTGGAAAAAGAAACGCGGTTTTCTTTTTCAATTGTCGCCTCCTTGTTAGAGCAAAATGCCAACCTCGGTCGGACTTACACACCTGTCGGCCGGGAACTGAAAGTTTTCTTCCTTGCAGGTTCGTTTCGGAAAGATCCCGACCCGGCCGATGTTATTCGTCTTCAGGGCTGTCGGGACTGGGGCGCGTGTTGTTCTCCGTAGATTGGTCCAGATTGAAAAGTCGGCGTGTGATGTCCAGATAAAGCGCCTTTTCATCCCGGTGGCCGCTTGCCTTGAGAAAGACCGTAGGGTCATGCAAAAGTTTGTTTACCAGAGCGGCGGTCAATCTGTCAATGGCGGCCCGATCTTCTTCGGAGAGTGTGTGAAGGGATCCAAACGTTTTTTTCAGCTCGCGCCGTCGAATGGCCTCGGCCTTTTCCCTGAGCCCAACGATAGTGGGAACCACGTCAAGTCCTTGAAACCACTTTCGAAACTGATAGACGGCTTCGTCAACGATGCGTTCTCCTCTGACGGCCTCTTGGCGGCGTTCTTCGATGTTTTCCTGAATGGCGTTCTTGAGATCGTCGATGTCATAGACATACACATTGCTGATGCGGTTGATTTCCGGGTCGATGTCTCTGGGTACCGCAATGTCGATAAAGAAGAGAGGGCGGTTTTTCCGTGCCCGCATGAGGCCGTTAAAATCGTCGCGGACCAGGACGTAGTGTGGGGCTCCGGTTGAGCTAATCACAATATCTACCTGTTTGAGGAAATCCAGGATCTCTTCGAAGCGAATGGGTGTCCCCCGGAACTTTTCAGCCAGTTCGACCCCCCGTTCAAAGGTCCTGTTGGCCACGAAAATCGGTCTGGCCCGGTTGTTGACCAAGTGTTCCACCGCCAGCTCCGCCATCTCTCCGGCGCCGATGAGCAAGACGGCCTTTTGGTCCAGTTGGCCGAAAATTTTTCGGCCCAACTCCACCGCCGCATAACTGATGGACACGGCATGATCGCCGATGCTGGTTTCGGTTCGTATCCGTTTGGCCACGGAAAACGACCGGTGCATAAGCCGGTTTAACACCACACCACAGGTGCCGTGCTTGCACGCCTCCCGGTAGGAGTCCTTGATTTGCCCCAGGATCTGGGCCTCGCCGACTACCATGGAATCCAGGCTGGCCGCCACACGAAACACATGGCGCACCGCATCATCTCCTATATGGATATACAGGGAGTCTTCAAAGACCGAACGGGGGGTACTTTTGAAGGTGGCAAGGAAATCCTTGACGGCCTCCACGGCCTTTTCCGGAGATTGAGAGGCCAACAGGAATTCCACCCGGTTGCACGTGGAAAACAGGGCCATTTCTTCCACCAGGGGGTGCCCGCTCATGGTGTCGAGCACCTCGGCGGTGTCTTCACCGGAAAAGGCCAACCGTTCCCGGACCTCAACCGGTGCTGTCTTGTGATTCAGGCCCATGGCCACAATTTGCCTTTTTTCAACCATTTCTTTGTGTCCAGAACGCTCCCCCAGTGGGTGAGCCCATGATTTTGGAAGGGTTTATTGTGTTCAAATCGGCACCTATCCAAGGAAGAATAAGAAAAACGTGAAAACGAGGATAACAAATCCCACAATGGTCATCATCGCGGCCCGTCTTCCCCGCCACCCCACGGCCAGGCGTTCGTGCACCAGAGCGGCATAAACCAGCCAGGTGATAGCGGCAAAGACCTCTCGAGGAGTCCAGCTCCACAACCGGCCATGGACCATCTGGGCATAGATCACTCCCGAGATGATTCCGAAGGTCAGAAGCGGAAACCCGACAATAAGGCTGGCATAACCCACAGAGTCCAGCAGGGTGAGTGAAGGGAGCCGTCTGAAGAAAAAACCGCGCTTTTTTTCCTTAATGGCGCCTTCCTGAATGAGGTACAAGATACCAACCAGACAGGCGATCGCCAGGGCCGCCAGGCCCAGCACCAACGTGCCGATATGAACCGTTCGCCACAGGCTTGACAAAAAAGGTGCCAACTGAACCTGAGGCCGCGGCAGGATCGAGGCGATAATGACCGCCAGGGTGGCCAGGGGGGCGACCAGCGCCCCCAGAACCATGAGGTGGAACCTGATTTGCAGCAACAGGAAAACAGCCACAACTGCCCATCCAAAAGTGGAGAGAGTCTCCTGAAGGTTCTGGACGGGAAGGTGTCCGCTTTGGGCAATCTGGAGTCCCATGACGCCCGTATGGCAAAGAAACCCCAGTAACAACACGAGGCTTGAGACCCGGTAGATCAACCGTTTCTGAAGGACAATATATCCCTGATATCCAAGCGAACTTCCGATGTAGCCGGCCATCGACAGCGCAAACAATATGTTCATACCATAACCCTCAAACAATTATGTGGACCCTGTGAAGCCCCCCATGCGGTACGCAAACGGCCTGGGCGGCGTCCTGTGGCTACCCGTTGGTCACCAAGGTTTCCCAGGTGTATGTTCGGCCGAACACCTCACTGACCTTTGCTGTCACATCTTCGGTGCGATTCTGTCGGATCATTTCCAAGATTCCGGCTTCCAGAAGGCGTTCAAACCGGTCTTTATTGGCTTCCGGGCTTTGTCCGGCGGCCAGGAGCCGTCGGCGAATTGCCCCCATCAGTTTAAGGAGCATTGCATATTCGGGGCCAAAATGTCGTTCCAGGTCCCGCCGGATCTTTTTTGCCAGGGCCGGACTCTGGTTTGACGTGGAGATCGCGATAACCAGGTCTCCTTGCCGGACTACCGACGGCAGTACAAAACTGCAAGCCGCAGGGCGATCCGCGATATTACACAGGATCCGCAGTCGGGCCGCGTCCCGACTGATCTTCTGGTTGGTCTCCTCGTCGCTGGTGGCGCCGATCACAAGAAAGGCCGCTCCCAGATCAGCGGTTCGGTAATCCCTGAGTTTTAAGTCGAGGATGCCTTTTTCCGCCAGCTCTTGTAACCGGCGCGTGGCATGTTGGGTTACAACAACCACGTGCGCCCCACATTCCAGAAGGCCCATGACCTTGCGTTCTCCTACGGCGCCGCCGCCCACAACCACACAGCGCTTGTTCTCGACGTCCAGGTTTATAGGATAATAATGTTTCATGGTGCCGCCGTATAGGTCAGATCAGTGACTACCAGTAGAAATGGTAGTATGAGGAAGGCCCCTGAAAGGCGCCTCAACACCAAAGTTCTCCTGATAGTCGCTGATGAATCCGTACACAATCCACCGGCTTTGCCGGTGAAAATTGAGAAGGTTATGCCGGCTCCGAAGTGGTTTTCGAATCTGCGAGTCGGTATCCGATTGCCGGTGGATTGTGTACGGATTCATCAGAAAATGCCTTAAGGATCAACATGATACAAGAATATCAGGTTTTAAGCAAATCAAAAATTTGTATTCCCGAAATATCCCGCCATATTCTGCCAAAAAACTAACTGTTTATTTTGATTGACATTTCTTGCGTAATCGTCTATAACGCCCAAAACGGACTCTGGGGGAGGCGCAGATGAACAAGTCGGATCTTATCGAGGCGTTACGGGCAGAGACAGGACTGACAAAGGCCAAGGCTGAGGCCGTGGTGGATATCTTTTTCGGTAAGATGACGGACGCCTTGGTCCGGGGGGACCGAATCGAAATCCGGGGCCTGTGTAGCTTCTATGTCAAAGAATACAGGGCTTATGTCGGCAGGAATCCCAAGACCAAAGAGCCGGTTAAGATCAAACCCAAGAAGCTGCCGTTCTTTAAGTGCGGAAAAGAGCTTAAGGAGAGGGTTGATGTTTACCGGCGCTAATTTGTTCCCATTTTTTATAAGGTTGACCGAGGGGGATTTCTCAGTTGCCCGTTGCTGGCTTACTCAAAGCTGGCGACTGAAACTCCCGTCCGGAAGCTCCTGTTTTTGACGCGAATCGATTTTGGCTGGGCAACCGGTTTCAAAGTGGTCTGTTCTTCTTTGCGCCGGGTCGGGCCATTTTCGGACACATAGGCAGTTCGAACCAGAAACAGCTTCCCATGGGGACCTCGTCCTTGACCCCGATGCGGCCGCGGTGGGCCCGCACGGCCATTTTGCAGAAGGCCAACCCCATGCCCGCGGTGTACATTCGGCCGTCTGTTTGTTTGTCAATCTGCGTGTACTTCTCAAAAATCGCCTTTCGGTGCCGGGCAGGGACGCCCGGCCCGTGATCCTTGACGAAAAACCTGATCTTAGACGGCCCCGGGTAGTCAAACCCTACCTGAATTGCCTGCCTTTCCGGGGAATAGCGAATCGCATTGGTCAACAGGTTCTGCAAGACTCTGAGCAATACGCCCCGGTCTGCTGAGAACGGACGCTGATCCGGCTGCGGAGGAAAGACCTTCTCAAACAGGAGTTCCCGCGTTTTTCCCACCCGAACCAACCGTCCAAGTGCCTCGGTGACAAGATCCGCCGGGTCGATCTTTTCGAAGACCAGCTCGAGCCTGCCTTCTTCCAACCGGGCGATATCCAGCAAGTTCGACACCATGGTCTGGAGCGCGCTGCAGCCCTGCTGCGCGGATTCCACAAATAGCCGATTTTCCTCACTGATGGTATAAGACAGGATGTCCAGATTGGCCACCATTTCCGAGATCGGTCCTTTCAGGTCGTGGATCAACATATTGAAGAGGTCTGTTCGAACTTTTTCGAGCCTTTTGAGTTGCAGATTTTTCTTTTCAAGCGCCTTTTTGCTCTTTTTCAGGGACTCGGCTAGGCGCTGCGTTTCCAGCGTGTTGATGACCAAGCCCGCAATCTGCAGAAGGATCTCCTGTTCCATGTGTTCAAAGAGGTCTTCGCCGATCTTGTCGGTGACATTGAGCACTCCGATGACCCGGGTGTTGCTGATGATCGGAACAATCAGAAAAGCAGACTTTTCATATCGGCCGACACGACTCGGAAACAGGGCGTTCTGTGTGGCCTTATCCACATAGAGCGGCTTCTTATGCCTGACCACCCATCCCGAAGGGGTCTTTTCGTCCACGACCTGCCTTGCGCCCAGCGCGTCGGGATGGGTCGAAGCCACCACCTCCAGGGCCTTTCGACCCTTCAAGAGCATGATAGAGCCCCGTTTGGCCTGCATGCAAGACACGATCTCACCAAGGACCCTTTCAAGTTTTTCACGAAACGCGAGCCGATGGTCATTGGAGATTGCCATGATGGAGAGCAGGATTTGTAGAAGTTTGGCTTGTTCTGTCATGGTCCCGTTCCGATTGTGTTTGAATTTCAGAACGCCAGATTGGCCATTGGTTATTTGGTATTGGCCGTTGACCACTGTTCAACATCGGCCGGTATCCGGCATTGGTCACTATCCCCGGTTCACCGGAAACCAGTATCCGACCACTGGGAACTCCATCTACCGACCTCTGGCTTATGGGTGGAAACTAGATGCATTTTTTTATCAGCTCCCATGCCTGTTCATTGTCCGGATCGATTTTGAGCACTTGCTTTAATGCTTTTTCCGCCCGGATTACCTTGCCCATGGCGAGGTAAACCTTTGCCAGATGGATTTTGAGCGCCAAGTCTTTCGGAGACTGTTCTTCCGCCCGGGTTAGATAGGTCAGGGCTTTTCCGAATTGCCCAAGCTCACGGAAGGTTATACCCAGGCGGGCGGCCAGGTTATCCCGGTTGGGGTCCTGTCGGTACAAGGCCTCTAGGAGTTTTGCACCGTACTGCTTTGCCCCTTTTTCGATACAGGACAGGGCGATGTTCTCCTGCAATTGGGTGTCATGTCCGGACAGGCCCAGCGCCTTGTCGAAGACCTGAACAGCCTCCTGGACCATCTTTCTTTCGAGCAAAGTCGTTCCGAAAAACACGGCCCTGCCCACGTGACGCGGACTGATTTGCATGGCCTTTTCAAAATATTTTGACGCGGATTCAATATCATTGGATTGAACGTAAAGCTCACCCAGATGATGACACGCGATGACATCCAAAGGATTCATCTCCGCGGCCTTCAGCAACCATTTTTCCGCGGCCTTCAGGTCTTGTTTTCGCATATAGTAGTAGCCCAGTTCACGCGGTGGACGCGATGAGGCCGGGTTGGCCTCTATGGCCTGACGGGCAGCTTTAATCGCCGCATCGATGTCTCCGGATTCCTCGTGCTGCCGGGCTTCCTTGAGGTAACGAACCATGGGGGACGGGCTGTTGGCATTTCTGACCACATTGAGGATCTTGTCGCCCAACACCTTGACGGTGGCGGGCTTGAGAATGTAGGCGTCGATCTCAGATTCGGCCGCTTCGGCCACGAACTCTCTGTTCGCCTGGGCGGTAACCATGACCACAGGAAGATCTCTAAGTGCGCGGTCTTCCCGAATACGGCTCAAGACCTCGGCGCCGTTCATGACCGGCATGTTGTAGTCCAGGATGGCGAGGTCCACGGGCTCTTTTTTCAGCAGGTTCCATGCCTCTTCTCCATCATGGGCCGGGATGAAGGTCTTGCCGAAGTTCAGGTGCTTCAACATGCTCCGGATCGCGGTGACCATATTCGGCATGTCGTCGGCGATCAACACGGTCATCTCAACGATGTCAATCATCGGCACCTTTCCTTTTCACGTCGTATGATACGGTAGCCGGGTTCGTTGATTCGCTCACTTCTACACCTTGGACAACGTCCCGGCCTCGTAAAGCGGGTTCTTTTTGCAAACACATATCCGCAAGCCAGACACGTAGACGGGATCATCGTCAGTTTGTGTCCATGGCTCCCCAGAGAACGGGCAATGTGACCGAGATGGCCGTAAACTTCCTTTTCGGGGATACGAAGCCGTTTCGAAACCTCCACGGCGCTGTGGTCCCGATGGATCAGGAGTTCCACAATTTGCTGTCGGATCGTCGACATGAGAGCCTGTTTCTTCAAGCCATTTCTTTGTTGACCCCGGCAGGTTCCGGTCTGCGACGCATTCGCCCTAATGCTGCACAAAGGATATGGCATCCGATCAAACAATCTAAAATGAAAACGGACGCCGTGATTTTTCAAAGCATGAATTGTGCCAAATCGGCATCCAAATTCCGGCCGGGCGCGGTCGACGCCCCGGGCAATTTTGATGAGAAAAGACCGTGAAATAGGA
>JAFDGP010000340.1 GCA_019309245.1 Deltaproteobacteria bacterium
AGAAAGTATCGCGCAGGATGCGTTCGGTCGCTGGTAGAGCCGAAGTTGAGAGGGGGAGAGGGGGAGAGGGGGAGTCGGTCGATGATGGAATGGGAGAATCGGTGAAACTGCGAGACGGCGATGTTGTGGAAACAGTACGAAAGCCATTGCCGGATTGGCGCATTTCATCGAAGCAGGGGTGTTTGATGATATTGCCTGAAAAGAGCATGCGGGTTTGGATATTGTGCGCCTCCAGGTGTTTCACGATTTCATCACGGGTGAAGCCTGCATCTTCTCTCACTGTAAGCAAAAAGCCGAACCAGCTTGGATCTGAATTGGGTGTTGCCTCTGGGAGAATAAATCGGTCTTCAAGGTCTTTCAGCCCTTCATAAAGCAATTTGAAATTTTTCTTACGCGCATCAATAAATGATGGAAGCTTTTCAAGCTGGCCGCAACCGATTGCTGCCTGCATGTCCGTAACCTTGAGGTTATATCCAAAATGGGAGTAAACATACTTGTGGTCATAACCATAGGGAAGATCCCCGAGTTGCTGGGAAAAGCGTTTGCCGCAGGTATTATCCTTGCCCGGCGGGCACCAGCAGTCCCGGCCCCAGTCGCGGAATGATTCAACAAGGCGCTTTAACTCTGCATCATTGGTGCAAACTGCACCCCCTTCACCCATGGTGATGTGGTGGGGAGGGTAAAAACTGAAGGTGGAGAGGTGGCCGAAAGAACCACAGAAAGACGGTTGAAGGGTTGAAGGGTTGAAGGGTTGAAGGGTATAGGTTGAGCCGAGGGCGTCGCAGGTGTCTTCAATCAGCCAAAGGTTGTGTTTGTGGCAAAAGGCAAGGACGCGGTTGATGTCAAATGGGTTGCCGAGGGTGTGGGCGAGCATGACGGCCTTTGTTCTTGGGCTTAAGGCAGCTTCCAGGTAATCACAATCGATGTTGTAGGTTGGTAGGGAAACGTCTACAAATACTGGTATGGCGCCGTATTGAATGATCTGTGCTAGTGTAGTTGGGAAACCTGCAGCCACTGTGATCACTTCATCTCCCTTTTCGATTCGGCGGTCACCTAACTTGGGGGAAGTGAGGGCCATGAAGGCAAGAAGGTTTGCGGATGAGCCGGAATTCGTGAGTGAGCAGTATTTTACCCCAAGAAACTTTGCAAAATCTTTTTCAAACTTTTCAGCATAGCGCCCGGCGGTGAGCCAGAAATCGAGTGCTGAATCCACCAGATTGATCATTTCCTTTTCGTCATAAACACGGCCGGCGTAAGGGATACGGGACTTGCCGGGCTCAAAAGGGTCATGCTTATGGGCAAAATTATAGTAGTTGCGTACAAAGTATTTTTCATGCAGCCGAAGTATTTTATCTGTCACTTCGGTTTTTAAAGTGCCTATTTTTTTGCATTGCGTCTTATCAACCCAGAACGTCTTGTGTGTGCGTACAATGCTTTTTTTCTTAAGTTTTCCTGCGGCAAGATCCTCATTGTCTATCATTATTGATGTGTCTTCATGGCCATATTTATCCACCTCTTTGGTGATGAACGTCACCTGGTAATCGTTCAAATATTCACCCGTAATTAATCCGGGCCTTACCTTCCAACCGGACCCGTCGGTATATTCGAATTTCACCAAGGCGAGGGTGCCAATATCAGACATCGAAGAGATCCTCTGCAATGGTGTTATCATCTTTGCATGCGCTCATCATACTTGCCTTGTTGAATTCTTCGTCCGTCCAGTCCTTTAGCCTGTATACAGTGCCATCCTCGGCTATACATTCAAAATATTCCGATTCATCGTGGTCTTGCTCATACGTTACGGGCAGAACAATGATCTCAACCTGCCTGCCAAAACCTGGAGGTATCGGCACTTTAATAAAGCCATCGTGATTCACGATCATTCTTTTCTTTAATGCTTCCATGCCCCCCTCCTATGGAATTTTAATCATTCAATTGTTCGATCAAATGGGTGTATTCCATGATTTGGCGTTCTGAAAGGTCTCGCATTTCCTTTGGGCTCGCATCCGCATAAAATTGCCCGTACCACTCTACGGTTTTTTCCAGTGCTTGACTGATGCTCAACCTCGGTCTCCAGTCAAGCTCAATGCGTGCCTTGCTACAATCGAGCTTGAGCCAGTGGGCTTCGTGAAGGTGTTCGCCCGAATCCACACGAAAGCTTCCATTGCCCCAGAGTCGAATAAGTTCTTTTACCAGCTCTTTTACGGTCCATACTTCATCACCTGAGGGACCAAAATTCCAAGCACCTGCATATCGGGAACCATCGGCCCATAGCTTTGCTCCAAGGAGCAGGTAGCCGCTCAGCGGCTCCAGCACATGCTGCCAGGGACGTATGGCTTTTGGATAGCGGATCATGATCTCTTCGCCTTTGCTGAGGGCCCGGACACAATCCGGCACAAGACGATCGGATCCCCAATCCCCACCGCCAATGACATTTCCAGCCCGAACAGAAGCCAGGGCTACAGAATGTTGAGTGGTTGAAGGGTTGAAGGGTTGAGGGGTTGAATACCCAAAGAAGGAACAGCGATACGCAGCCGTAATGAGTTCAGCGCAGCCTTTGCTCGAACTGTAAGGATCATAGCCACCCATGGGATCGTTTTCCCGGTAACCCCACACCCACTCTTTGTTCTCATAGCACTTGTCACTGGTGATATTTACAACGACACGAACTGAATTGGTGGCCCTTACTGCCTCAAAGAGATTCACGGTTCCCATGACATTGGTCCCATATGTCATTCGTGGTTCACTATAGGAAAGCCGAACCAAAGGCTGGGCTGCCAAATGAAAGACGAATTCGGGTTGATATTCCTGAAAAACTGATATCAGGTGTTTATGGTCCCGGACATCACCATATATATGAGT
>JAFDGP010000341.1 GCA_019309245.1 Deltaproteobacteria bacterium
TCATACTCTCTATCGACATCCTCCGGACTATCTTTGACTCTTGATGGAAAATGGAGCCTTCCACACAGCGTACAGAGGTTATTATCACCAATTATCCCTTTACACCCATCCACATTGCATTGGACTTCTTGATTTTCCATTGCAAAGCCTTTTCAAAAGGATAAACCCAACGAAATTTATTAAGGGCGAGATAAATAAAATGAAGGTACAATAGAAGAATGTTGATGTCAATTATGATGCTATTTAAGCCAGTTATGCTGTTTATGTTAATAAATTCTAAATGTGACCAAAACTGTGACTATTTTTAATGACAACCGATGATTTTTGATGAAATTGAGTGGCACTCAGGGCAGGGCAGATACAACGAAAAATCCAATAATATCGTAATTATAGCTAACCATTTGTCACGGTTCATAATTTACAAAAAAGCCAATGTCCAGGGTTCGACTCCCGCCGCCTCCACCATTGAATTTCAGACGAACCGGTCCGAGTGCCGTATGCGGCATGTCGGGTGGTTCGTTTTTCGTTTTGTGGCGGTGAGTTACGGCGTTTCCTGTTGCCGTTGGCTCACCTCGCCGTTACCCGGTTTTTCGGGAAATCGGGGTGAATTTCCTTCCTTTTTCCGTCTCCTTTCTCCGTTTTTTCAGATTTCACTTTAGGACCTCGTCCGGTTTTTTGTTCCTTTTCCAGCAACTTTTGCTCTGCAAGTTCCTCGGCAAACCGCTCCACAACCTTGGCGATTCCGTCAAAGAGTTCGTTGATGCTCATGGTCAAACCTCCTGCATTTCTGCTCTCTGCACCATACCTACCGGAGAGACAGAGAAAGTGTCGAAAAAATTTGTGTTCGTCATGTTTTCTCCTGTTGGCTCTGTCAGGAAGCTACTTACCGGGAGATAAGGTGATCTGTCGGAATTCAGGAGGAATTTTTCTTGCACGTGACATGTCACCTGTTATATTATATTCTTAGCATCGTAGATTGGATGGAGTGTCGTTGGCCATCTGGCCATGGGTAGACACTTGTCTGCGTACAGAGCGGAAACGGCCGCACAAAGATACGACAAAAGGATATTGCAATGACCGAAAGTTCCAAAACATTCCCGGAATTGGTAAAGGGAGTTCGAAGGCAGTTGAGGATCAGTCAGGAAGAGCTGGCCCATGAACTGGGGGTGAGCGTTGCCACCATCAATCGCTGGGAAAACGGCAAGACCAAACCATTCAAACTCGCCCGGGCACAGTTTGACGCCTTTTGTGAAAAAATGACGGAGCGGGGAAAGCTGAAAGGGCTTGGGGGCAAATCATGAGTACGGAAGCCGATGCCAGAATGTTGATTGATAAGCTCCTTGAAGCGGCAGGCTGGGCTATCACAAATAAAGCTCAGGTTTCCACTGAGGAGGCTTCATCGGATGGGAGGGCAGATTATTTACTCAAAGACTCCCGCACGCGACCTCTGGCCGTCATTGAGGCCAAACGCTTTGCGGTTGACCCTTATACGGCCAAGGAACAGGCTCGCGATTACGCACAATCTCTTGGCGCACCGTTCATCATTCTGAGCAATGGGCAGGAACACTATTTTTGGGACTATGCAGACGGCGACGCACGGCCAATCATGGGTATGCCTTCACAGGCCGATCTGGAGCGGCGGGCCAATATCAAGATCCATCGAAAAGGGTCTCTGCAGGAGTCATTGAGCGTCATTCCTTATCCTGGGCATTTCATTTTTAAGGGAGAAGAAATTAAGACACGGCCTTATCAATTGAAATGTCTGAAGAAAGCCGATGATGCCCTTGTTAGCGGACGTCGCCGGATGCTTTTTGAGATGGCCACCGGCACAGGCAAGACCCTCACCATCACCATGCTGATGAAACGCTGGTTTCAGGCCGCTGTCGTTTCCCGCGTACTATTTCTGGTAGATCGAATTGAACTTGCCAAACAGGCTAAAGAAACCTTTGATGAATATCTCCGCGACTGGCCTACTGTCATTTTGTATGGCGGAAAACGCAGCCTGGAAGGGCAAATCGTCGTTGGAACCCTTGACACTATTGCCAGCCAGCTTGGCCCTAATGGTTTTGGGCATGCCTACTTCGATCTGGTTGTGACAGATGAATGCCACCGGTCCATCTACAATACTCATCGCGCCACTCTTGGGCACTTTGACGCCATTCACATCGGCCTGACCGCAACTCCCAACCCTGGAGAACTTCGCTGGATCAGTGAACATGAGCGCCGTCTGGTACGCAACACTTACATCTTTTTTGACTGTTGGGACACAGTAAAAAAGGAGGGGCGCCCAACTTTTGAATATGGAATTCAGCGGGCTATCAACGACGGTTTTTTAAGTAATTACCGTATCTACCACGCCGAAAGTGTCCTTACCTACGAAGGTGCTGAATGGGAAGGGGAAGAGATCAAGCCCGGTGCATGGGGGCGTGATGTGGAATCTGAAGATCGGCTGAAAACTATCATTCAGGAATATTTCACGGCAGATGCGGGGCGGGCAAAAGAGCGCCCAAGAAAAACTATCGTTTTTGCAGTTTCAGAAAAACAGGCTTCCATCCTTGTCCGGCTGTTCAACCGGCTTTTGACGGATGAAGACTGCCTGCGTATAGCCAGTCAGATAAACCGCTCGCCCTCCCAGGTTCGGCAGGACTATGCAAAGAAGATTACCTGCTACACGAATAATGGAAATCCAAGACCAATCATTGATCAGTTCAAATACGATCCACTTCCGCTTGTGGCTGTTTCAGTGGATATGCTGGATACAGGCTATGATCACAAGGAGGTGGAGAACCTGGTCATGTTGCGGCCCACCAAGTCAGCCATCAAATATGCCCAGATGCGCGGCCGGGGAAGC
>JAFDGP010000026.1 GCA_019309245.1 Deltaproteobacteria bacterium
CGCCGGGGGGTACATGCTTTTCGTGATTCCAGGCATTGTCTTTTCAGTGTGGTTTTTCTTCGCGCCGTTTGTCTTTATTGACGAAGATGCCCGCGGCATGGACGCGCTTCTAAAGAGCAGGTTCTTGGTCCGCGGCAAATGGCTCCCGGTGTGTGGAAGGCTGCTCGCCATATGGCTCCTTACCGCGGTGGTGGCCTGTATCCCGTTCGTGGGGCAGCTTGCGGCCTTGTTTTTGATTCCTTTGAGCTTTGTCTATACCCATTTGGTCTACCAGGACCTTAAGTCCCATCAGCCGGCCGACGCCGTGTTCGAACCGACCCGCAAGGCCAAGGTTCAACTGGTGGCGGCCTCGGCCTTCGGCTTCATCATGCCTGTGGTTCTGGCCTTTGCGTTCATGGGTTCTATGATGACCATGCCCTTTGCCATGTTAAAAGCTGCCGTTTCAAAGAATACCCCCTTGAACCCGGCAGCGCACTCCGGCCTGGTAACGACCCGCGTCACCCTCAGTCCCCGGACAACGGCCAGCGACGTGGGCAAGGATATCCAGACCCTGGAAGACAAGGCCATGGACTGGACAAAACGGTCACAGGCCGCGTCACGGCTGGGACATTCAAAAGACCCGCGTGTTGTCGCACATCTGTTGCGGGCGGTAAGCGGTGACAAGCACTGGATGGTACGCCGCAATGCCGTCAAGGCCCTGGAGACCCTCAAGGTTCGGCGGGCGGTCCCGTCGCTGTGTAAGACCCTGGCATCCGATGACAACGTCTTCGTTCGTGCCGGTGCGGCCAAGGCCCTGGGCGCATTGGGCGACCCCAGAGCGATCGAACCGCTTAAAAAGGCGCTCCACGACGAAGGGGTGGTCACCACGTTTAAAGACGGCAAGGCCGAAGAGGTCAAAGAGGTCGCGGTTGCCGCCCGGAAGGCCCTAGACCGGCTCAAATCAAGCCAACTTCAATCCCACCAGCAATCAGACGGAGGCAAACAGGCCGTAAAGTCATCTCAGCCCGCTTCCAATCATCACCCGGCCGGGGTCTCTAAGAAGGCGGAGCAGCCGGACCGGAGCACGGCCTCCACAGCGATTGAAACCGCCACCGGAATCAGCGGAGAGGAGTCCAAGAAATACAGGCAGGTCATAGAGGCGTGCACCAAGGCGCTCCGGGTTCAGCCCAAAGACGGCCTTGTCTACCACAACCGGGCGATCGCCCATTTCAGACTCGGCAACTACCAGGACGCCCTCAAGGATCTCACCAGGGCCATCGCGTTGAACCCCAAGGATGCAAGCGCCTACTACAATCGGGCGATTGTTTATGGCAAACTGGGAGACCCGAAACACGCGATTGAGGACGGGATCAAGGCCATTGAGCTCAATCCGAAAGACGCCCGGGCCTATGCCAATCGCGGCATCGATTATCTGAGCATCGGAAATGCGCACCAAGCCTTGAAAGATTTCAACAAGGCGCTCCGTTTAAATGCGCGGGATGCGGACGTTTACTATGCTCGTGGGGTCGCCTACTACAGGCTGGGAATGACCGATAAGGCCGCCAAAGACTTCAAGAACGCGGCCAAAAGAGGCAGCCAAATGGCGCGGAACTACCTCAAGGCGCAACAGGCACAGGCCGCCGCTCCTGCACACAGCCATCCCGGTGATATGGCCAAGCAGGGCGGCTAACATCTGTGCCAAGCCGGCACGCATGCGCCGGGTGTTCTGGTTGTCTTGCGTCCACGTGAGGGCCAGTGGCAACGGCACCACCCGGATCTGTTTCCCTGTCAGGGGCGCCCAGGTGCGTGCCAACGCCTCGCTGAGCCGTAAAGATACCCGCACAAAACCCAGAGCGCATCACCCGATAGGCTCATTTTCCACCAGGGTCCAGATCCCGCACGGACAGGCCCCGGCACAGAACCCGCATCCGATACATTTTTCCGGATCGGCCACCAGTTCGAAGTCGTCCCCGTTTTCCACCTTGGATATCGCCGACTGCGGGCAAATCTCCACGCAGATTCCACAATCCCGGCACGATCCGCACGAAGAACACTGGCCGGCACAGCCCTCAATGCTGTCGAACCGGGTGAGCCGGGGGTCGAAGTACTCAAGCTTGATCCGCCCGTAGTCGATCATCTGGCGGGTATCGGTTCGCGGGCGTTTTCCCTCCAGCATATCCGAAATGGCCTGAGCCGCCTTTCGTCCCGCACCGATTGCATCGGTCAGCAGTCCCAGTTTGACCGCATCGCCGATGGCAAAGATCTGTGAATCCGTAGTCTGATACAGCTCATTGACCACGATAAAACCGCGTTCGGTGGCCACCGTTTCAGGCAGAAAATCCAGGTCCGGTTGGTCTCCGATCGAAATAATCACCGTGTCCGCCTCAAGCACCTCTCCGGAGGTCAGCTCCACGCCCTTTTCGGTGACGGCCTTGGTAAAAAGGGGCCACCGGAACCTGGCTCCCACGGCCTCGGCGGCCTTTCGTTCCTCTCCAAAAGAAGCCGGTTCCTGAACGTCAATCAACAGGATATCCTTGGCCCCCATCCGATGGGCCTCCGAGGCCACATCGCAGCCCACGTTGCCGGCCCCGATGATCACCACCCGGTCTCCCACTTGAACACGGTCTTGTTTGCTCTGCCGCAAAAACTCGATAGCCGGGATCATTCTCTCTTTTCCCGGCACGGGAATGATGCGGGGCTTTTGGGCGCCAACCGCAACCACAACAAAATCGTAATCCACCTTCAACTGTTCCACGTCTTCCGTGCTCAAGCGCTGCTGTAGATGGACATGGGGCAAGACCTTCCGAACCCGCTCCAGCTCCCGGCTGACGACCTCTTCGGGAATCCGGGAGTTCGGGATCACGGATTCAATCTTGCCCCCCAGGGTCTTTTCCATGTCGTAGACCACCGCTTCATGGCCCTTTCGGCGAAGTTGCCAGGCCACGGAAATCCCCGCAGGTCCACCGCCGATCACCGCGATCCGCTTCCCGGATAACGGCGGCAATGGGGGCAGGTGAGCCTCTACGCTGGCCTTTCCGAGTTGCTTGACATCCACGGGCACCATATTGACCGTGTGTCGCGTGCAGCCCTGCATACACAGATTCGGGCATAGGTATCCGCATACCGTGGCCGGAAACGGCGTATAAGCCAGGGCCAGGTCTACGGCCTCGTCCACCCGCCCTTCTCTGATAAGCCGCCACCGCTCATGAACAGGCATGCCAGTGGGGCAGCTGGCCTCACAGGGCGGGGCATACTTGCGGTTTTCCCACACCGGCACAAATCGACGCATCTCGCCCGTAACGATTATGGGAATCGGGCTCCGGTCCAGGTCCGTCAGGTCCCCAATCATCCCGCCGGCGCCCAACTCCTTCTCCCAGACCTCTTTGTCAAAGGCAGCCATGGAGCGCCTCGGCCGCGTGGCCTTCTCGAACGGAGTGCGGGCCACCAGCAATTGCCACTCTTGTCGATTCGACAGGGAATCCAGGAGCTCGGTCCGGCCGATCTTTTCAAGAAAGGTCTGCAGGTTTTCCAGGAGCCATTGCCAGTCGTCGTCTTCGATGGGAACCAGCTTGGCGTCCACCTGGCTGAATCCTTTATGGGGGCCGCGGAAATAGATCCGGCCGCCCACCATCCCCACACAGGGGCGATAGCCCAGCACGTTTTCAGGGTTCTGTCCCTCATGGCCGCAGATCACGCAGATGCCGCCTGCCATAAACTCGGCAAAATAGTCTCCCACGGTCCCAAGCACCCACAACTCGGGAGGAGCAAAACGAGGATTGTGCTTGGTCATGGTCATGGCCCGGGCCCCGACATCTCCCGCCACATAGATCTTGCCCTGAGCCATGGCGTTGGCCGCGCCGTTGGTGGCATGGCCGTGAACAATGATCTGGGCGCCTGCGTTGAGCCACCCCACATCGTCCGAGGTCGGACCCATGATCTCGATACAGGTATTGGCAAACCCCATGGATCCCACCCGCTGGCCTGGAGACCCGGTAATGACGACATGGACAGGCTCGTCTCCGCTTCGCCACAGTCGGCCTCCGATACCGTGATGGCCGAAGGCCTCAATCTCCAACCGTCGCGCGCCGTCGGCAACGGCTTTTTGGATGCGCTCTTCAAGCACGCGGGATTCCAGGCGTTTCCCGTCTTCTACGCCCGCGATTCGAACGATTTTTTGGTTTTCGATATCTTTGCTCTGCGTCATTTTTTACACCACGTATCTGATCTGGAGGCGATCCGCAGCCGCCTTGTCGTCGATCCCAAGGGCATCGGACATGCCGATGGGCAAAGAGGTGGAGCGGCCCAGCGGGGCCAGGATCTTTCTGAGTTCCGTGTCAAAGGCCAGATAGACGTCCACGAGCCGCTCGGCCACCTTTTCGGGATCAAGCCGCCGGTACAGCCGGGGATCCTGGGAGGTAATGCCCTTGGGGCACAACCCGATGTTACAGATGTTGCAGCGGTCGGATTCCGAGCCCAGGCACCCGGCGGCGGCCTGCATGATGTACTTTCCGGTCTGCACCCCGCTGGCCCCCAGCATGATCAACGCCGCCGCATTGGCCGCCAAGTTGCCCTGTTTGCCCGTGCCGCCTCCGGCAAAAAGCGGGATCTCGTTCTGTTTGCCCAGCTTGACCAGGTTCAGGTAGCAATCACGGATGTTGCTGGCAGTGGGGTGGCCCATGTGATCCATGGAGACGTTGTAGGCTGCACCCGTCCCACCGTCTTCGCCGTCAATCGCCATGGCCGCCGCATAGGGGTTGCGGGTCAGGTTGTTCAACACGGAGGTGGCCGTGGTGGTTCCCGAGATCTTGGGATACACCGGCACCCGGAACCCCCAGGCCATGTACATGGACTGGATCATCTTGGCCACGGCTTCCTCGATGGAATACTTCGTCTGATGGGTCGGCGGGCTCGGCAGGCTCACCCCCGGCGGGACCCCGCGGATGGCGGCGATCAGGTTGTTGACCTTGTGCCACATGAGCAACCCGCCGTCACCCGGCTTGGCGCCCTGGCCGTACTTGATCTCTATGGCACAGGGGTCCTCTTTCATGTCGGGGATCGCATGAATGATCTCGTCCCATCCGAAATAGCCGCTGGCGATCTGCAAGATGACATACTTGATAAACCGGGACCGCAACAGCCTCGGGGGACACCCGCCTTCCCCCGTGCACATCCGCACCGGCATGCCCAGCTCTTCGTTCAGGTAGGCCACCCCCATCTGCAGGCCTTCCCACATGTTGGGAGACAAGGCCCCAAACGACATGGCCCCGATCACCAGCGGATAGATTTCCCGCACCGGCGGGATCCAGCCCTCATCGTGAAGCAGCTTCAGGTTTTGTTCCGGGGGCAGAACCCGGCCCAGCAAGGTCCGAAGCTCAAATTCATGCCTTCCAGCATCCAGGGCAGGGTCGGTAAGCATGGAAATCCGGATGAATTTGATGCGATCCAGGATCCCTCCCGGCACATTTCTGCGCCCCCCGCGGCGCCGCGGCTGGCCTCCCCGGTTGACGTGAAACCGGAGCTTGTCGATCTCATCGCTTCGAAGCGGCATGATCGCCTCGTTGGGACACACCAGGTTGCACATCCCGCAGCCCACGCAGGCATAGGCCGGGTCGGTCTTCTGGCGAATGCCATAATAGACGCCGAACACATTGGACGGGGCCTCGGTCAAGCCCATGGTGGTTTCAACCACGCGCCGGCGATGCACCCCAAGCTCGATGGCATTCACCGGACACACCGCCGTACAGCGCCCGCACAGGGTGCACCGGTCCTTGTGCCACATGATCTGCCAGGGCAGGTCTTTGACACTTAATGTGGAAGGGACAATCTTTCCGTTTGACGACATATGGTAACCTCTTTTCGATCTTTGTGGACAATGGCGGTATCCAAGTGCATGGGCTGAAAGTCCTTGCTCTTGTCTCGATCGGGGACTGCGGCGTCCAGCCCGCACATCTCCGAACTGAGCGCATACAGCCCCGGCCTGCCTCCGGCCACCCCGGGCCGGAGTTTCTTGCGGTCCTGGACCATGAACAGGGTCTTATCGGGCAAACACCCGATCACGCAATTGGGTCCGTCGATGATCAATTTGCGACAACTGTGCTTGAGATGTTTTAAGAAGCGCCCATCAGGGTGATGTTCCAGGTCCCCATCCTGAAGCGGGGTGATCACGTGCTTGTAGGCCTCGATGCCCAGGCCCAGCCGGTTCAGCATGAAGTGCAGGATATGGGTAAAGACCTCGGAGTCCGACTGATACCCCATGTAGCCCGGAAAGCCCCGGCCCATCAGGTATTCCCGGATGGGGACAAAGGCGGTGTTTTCCCCGTTGGTCATGGTGGCTACCCCCTGGATAAAGAAGGGGTGACAGGCGTAGAGGTTGATCGCGTAATTGGTGTTCTGCCGGCCCTGGGCCATGATGATTCTGGCCCTGAGCTCTTCGCGATCCAGTTGCAGGTGCTCCGCCACGGTCAAGGGATCGCCGATCTCTTTGAGCATGATCACATCGGGCCAGAAGCTGAACACGATCATGTCCTCGTTTTCTTCCCCCATCTGACGGAGCTGCAAGCGAATCAGCATCAAGCGATCCTGTATCTCGGCCTCATCCACGCCCTCCCAGGCCTCCGGGTATTCGTAGGCCCGGATCAGGTACACGTCCCGCTTCGGGATACCGGGCGCCGAGGTCCTGGGCACCTTGATGGACAACTTGTATTTGGTCATGAACCCCAGTTCCATCATGAAGTCATCCAGGCGTTTGATCCCCTTGGCGGTAAAAATCCCGGAAAGGATCGGTGCACCTTTGAGTTCCTCAAAAGGCCCTCCCAGGTCCGTTAAAAAAAGCCCGACGCCGGAGCCGTCATGGCCTTCTCTCATGGCGTCCAGGGCCCGAATGGCCAGCATGGGAGACTGGAGTTCCTCACTGGTGACTGCAATTAGCCGGCACATGGTTTTCTCCTTATTTCACGGCGTGTTGCCGGTTATCGGTTTTTAAGCGTTCCGTTTTCAGCGCGTGGCTTTAATGGGCAAAGGACGTGCCAAAGCCATACTATATCGTTACTTCAACAGGTTAGCCATTAAATAAACGATTGAGCCGGGCCCTCTTTCCGACTTTTTTGTTCTTTTCTGGCGCAAAAAGCGACTTTTTTGTTCTTTTCTGGTCCGCCCGAATGCTCGGGCTCCGCTCAAAACAGGGTGCACCGGTCAGGGATGGCCGGTCTGTGCTCCATTGGCCGCCACCCCGAGTCCGGGAAGGAACCGTTGGGCCATGGGATAGCGACGGCCGTATCCAAAGGACTTCGTGGTCACCTTGAGCCCCGGCGGGGCCTGGTAGCGCTTGTATTCGTTGCGATGAATCCGGGAGATGGTGTCCCGGACCGTTTCCGGAGCAAAGCCGGCGGCAACGATTTCGTCCGGCGCCTTGTTGTCCTCAATGTAGGCCGTCAAGATCCGGTCCAGGGTGTCATAGGGAGGCAGGTCGTCCTGGTCCGTCTGGTCGGGTCTGAGCTCTGCTGACGGGGCCTTTGTCAGGATTCGTTCGGGAATCACCTCGCCTTCCCGGTTGATGAGAGCCGCCAATCGATAGACCATGGCCTTGGGCACATCGGAAATCACGGCCAGCCCGCCGCACATGTCCCCGTACAGGGTACAATACCCTACAGCCAGCTCGGACTTGTTTCCCGTGGCCAGCACCAATGCCCCCGAGTGGTTCGAGTAGGCCATCAGGAGCACCCCGCGGATCCGGGCCTGGATGTTCTGGCCGGTGACCTCTGTCTCAACGCCCGTAAACACAGGAGACAGGGCCTTCAAAAACGCCTCAAAGACGTCGGAAATCGGCAATTCTCTATAGGCGATCCCCAGGTTTTGCGCAAGCCTTTGGGTATCCACATAATTCTCGCGGGATGTGAACCGGGAGGGCATAAAGATCCCCGCCACGCGATCCGCCCCCAGGGCCTGCACCGCAATGGTGGCGGTCAGGGCGGAATCAATCCCGCCGCTCAATCCCACCACCGCCCTTTTAAACCCGCATTTTTGCAGATAGTCCCTGGTGCCCACGACCAGGCCTTTTAAGACGGATTCTTCCTCTGTCTCGGCCACAGGGCGAATCGGGCCCCCGCCGCCGCGGGTATCCCACGCGACCAGGTCTTCTTCGAATTCTGCACAACGGGCCCCGGTATGGCCCGTTGCGTCAAACACCACGCTCACCCCGTCGAAAAGCAGGCTGTCATTGCCGCCCACCTGGTTCACATAGACCAGCGGGACGCGGTACCGCTGCACGATTCTACGGAAAAGCGCCGCCTTGAGCTCCCGCTTTCCCGCGTAAAAAGGCGAAGAAGAGATATTGATCAACAGGGTCGCCCCGTTTTCAACAAGCTTTTCCACCGGATCCACGGCATAGAGCCGTCGCGAGAACAGGGCCCGATCATTCCAGATATCTTCGCAAATGGTGACCCCCAGCCGATCTCCCTTGTATTCAAAGCACGAAAAATCCGTGCCCGGCTCAAAATAGCGGCTCTCATCAAACACGTCGTAATCCGGCAGCAGCCTCTTATGGACCCGATGGAGCAGCCGGCCGGACTCAAACAGGACGGCCGAATTGTACAAAGGACAGCCCTGGGGACCCGGGTTTTCGTCCACGTACCCGCACACCACACCAATGCCGTGGATGTCGCGGACCAACGCCTCCAGACAACGAAGGTTGCCTCGCACAAAGTCCGGGCGGTCCAACAGGTCCCGCGGCGGATACCCGCACACGGCAAGTTCGGGAAACACCACCAGGTCACATCCCAGGCCCTTTGCCCGATTCGCAAAGGCCATAATCTTTTGCGCATTGCCCGGGAAATCTCCGATGGTGGGATTGATTTGAGCCAAAGCAAGTTTCATGCGTCACTTAAAAATCTATCCAACGTAAAACCGTTTGTCAATTTTTCCCGGTCCTGGTATTTTTCGGCAGCGTATCCCCCTGGACAAACATCCCTCCCGGCCACGGGCTGGATACCCATGGGCCCCGGGGCAGATCGGGAGGTCGCTACCATATTGTAGGATCATGGAATGAATTTCTACAATTTTGTGGCTTGCAAAACCAGGGAAAATCCGGGATTATATCGTAACTTATTGGAAAGTTATGTATTATTCGACCCAACCCCATATGGCACACCCATTGCTTGATTTTACCAAAACATTTGCCAACAATACACTTAAGGAGGAAGATCCATGAGCAACTTTAAAACCCCGGCGGAAGTCGTCGACTTTGTATCCAAGGAAAAGATGGAGGTCATCGACTTTCGATTTATGGACTTTCCCGGCCTGTGGCAGCATTTTTCGGTCCCCGCCCGAGAGCTCGACGAAAGCGTGTTTGAAAACGGCCTGGGCTTCGACGGGTCCAGCATCCGGGGCTGGCAGGCCATCAACGAATCAGACATGCTGGTCAAGCCGGTGCCGGAGACCGCTTTTGCGGACCCCTTTTTCGCCGCCAAGACACTGGTGTTGATCTGCAACATCTGTGACCCGATCACCGGGGAAGACTACACGCGGGATCCACGAAACATCGCCAGAAAGGCGGAAAACTACCTCAAGAATACAGGGGTGGCCGATATTGCTTATTATGGCCCGGAAGCGGAGTTCTTCATTTTTGACGACATCCGCTTCGATCAAAACGAACACGAAGGCTATTACCATATCGACTCGGTCGAAGGCCGCTGGAACGCCGGACGCCGCGAAGACCCCAACCTGGGGTATAAGCCTCGTTATAAGGAAGGTTATTTTCCGGTCCCGCCCACCGACAGTCAGCAGGACATCCGCAGCGAGATGATGCTGACCATGGAAAAAATCGGAATTCAGATCGAGGCCCAGCATCACGAGGTGGCGACGGGTGGACAGGCCGAGATCGACATGCGCTTTTCGCCCCTGGTGGAAATGGCCGACAAGCTGTTGATGTACAAATACGTGATCAAAAATACGGCAAAAAAATACGGCAAAACCGTCACCTTCATGCCGAAGCCGCTTTTCAACGACAACGGCACGGGCATGCATACCCATCTTTCCCTGTGGAAAGCAGGGGAAAACCTGTTTGCAGGAGACCGGTATGCCGGGCTTTCTGAAGCTGCCATGTACGCCATCGGCGGGCTGCTCAAACATGCCCCGTCGCTTCTGGCCTTTACCAACCCCACGACCAACAGCTATAAGCGCCTGGTTCCCGGGTTTGAGGCCCCGGTAAACCTGGCTTACTCGAGCCGGAACCGCAGTGCGTGTATCCGGATTCCCATGTACTCCCCTTCTGCAAAGGCCAAGCGCCTGGAGTTTCGCTGCCCGGATCCGAGCTGCAACCCCTATCTCGCGTTTTCGGCCATGCTGATGGCGGCCCTGGACGGCATTCAAAACAAGATCGATCCGGGAGAGCCTCTGGACAAAGACATCTATGACCTGCCGCCCGAAGAGCTGGCCAAGGTTGCACAAACCCCGGGGTCGTTGCGTGACGCGCTAAAGGCGCTTGAAGCGGACCACGACTACCTGTTGAAAGGCGACGTGTTTACTTCCGACGTTATTGACACCTGGATCTCTTACAAGATGGAAAACGAGGTGCAGGCACTGGATCTGCGGCCGCATCCATGGGAGTTTGCCATGTATTACGACATCTAGCCGGTTTCCATCCATAAACGGCCCTTTTTCCCCTGAGCGGCGTTCTCCGCGGGTTCGCGCCTGCGACGACCGCCAAGGTCGCCTCGGCGCGACCCCTTGTGCGGCCTTGCTCAGAGAAAAAACTGCTCATTTATGAAATGGAAACCAACGGCGGCACCCACATTTTTTCGATTTGTTGATGGGCATGTAAGCCGGTTTCCATCCATAAACGGCTACATAATTTAAGGCCTGCCGGCCTTGCCGGCGGGCCTTTTTGTTCGCCCTGCTGTCCCAAGTCCAGAAACACGACAGGCTGGAATCAAAAGAAAAAGGGGCCGGCCCAAACACCTTGTCGGTTGTTCAATAAGTGTGATAAGTAAAGGTTATGACTCGACGACATCGATAAAGTCCCCGGAGCGCCCCGAGAGGACCTCTTGTGAAGCCCAGCCTTGAAACCCTCAAAGCCGCCTGCCCGGACGTACCCGAGGACTTTTTGCGTGACTATTTGTCCCGGCTTGACGAACGATATTTTCGGAGCGTTGAAAAACCCGACATGGCGGCGCATGTCAGGGGCCTGGCCCGATTGTCCGAGCAAAAACCGGTGGAGATCCTGCTCACTTCGAAGCGCGACGGCACCGTGTCGTGTACGGTGCTGGCCTTTGACTGCGCGTATCTGTTCGCCCAGATCACCGGTGTGCTGGCCGGGCTGGGTTTTGACATCGCTTCCGGCGATGTCTTCACCTATCGGCGCGCGCCGGAAAAGGCCTCGCAGCACCACCTCAAAAGACGTTCCCTGCGCCTTTCGCCGTCCCAGGGCGATACCACCCGGCGGTTGATCATCGACCAGTTTTCAGGCCGCATCACTTCCTCACTCCGGTTTGACGCCTGGGCGGCAACCCTTAGAGAAAACATGGAGGCCGTAATCGGCCTGCTGCATACCGGCCGGGACGAGGCCGTGTCCCGGGCCAAACACCGGGTGATCGAAATGGTGGTCTCTCAGTTGGCCCAGCTGGATTTCCGGCCCGAGGCCTTTCTGGCCCCGGTGGACATCTCTGTGGACAACACCGGCCCGTTTACCCGGCTTAAGATCACATCCGCAGACTCTCCAGCGTTTTTGTACGTCTTGAGCAATGCCTTATCCCTTCAAGGCATTTCCATTGAACATGTGCGGATCCGAACCATCGGCAAACAGGTCCGGGACGACATCGACCTCGTGGATGCGGCCGGTGAGAAGATTGAAGACCCGGATGTGCTCAACCGGGTGCGACTGGCCGTGCTGTTGACCAAGCAGTTTACCTATTTTTTGAAAAACGCCCCGGCTCCCTATTACGCGTTGTCCCGCTTTGAGCACCTGGTAGGCGAGGTATTGCGCCTGCCGCAAAAGGGCCGATGGCTGGATCTGCTTTCAAACCCACATGCACTGGATGATCTGGCCCAGGTGCTGGGAGCGAGCGATTACCTGTGGGAAGATTTCATCCGCTCCCAGTATGAGACCTTCCTGCCCATGCTCCGGCCTGTTGTAACCGGTCGGCGATTCAGTGAGCCCGCCGAGACACTGCCCCAGCGGCTGTCCCGCGAACTTGAAGGGGCCGACACCCTCGACGAGCTGCGGCAGCGCCTGAATGCCTTTAAGGACCGGGAGATCTTTCTCATTGACCTGGATCATATCCTGGATCCGGAAACCGACTTTCGGGTCCTGTCCAGGCGATTGGTCCGGCTGGCCGAGCACGTAGTCAACACCGCCGCCCGGCTGGTCTACCGGGACCTGGTGCGCCGGTTCGGAAAACCCGCCACAGCGGCCGGCCTGGAGGCGAGGTATGCGATTCTCGGGCTGGGGAAACTGGGCGGCGCCGCCCTGGGGTATGCCTCGGACATCGAAATCCTGGTGGTCTACAGTGACAACGGCACCACAGACGGCGATGCGGTCATTTCAAACGCCGAGTTCTTCGACCGCCTGGTCAAGGGGATTGCGGGATTCATTCATGCCAAGCGTGAAGGGATTTTCCACATCGACCTGCGGCTGCGACCCTACGGCAACGACGGGCCCCTGGCGTGCAGCCTCGAAACCTTTTGTCGCTACTATGGAAAGGGCGGGCCCGCCCACTCTTACGAGCGGCTTGCCCTGGTGCGCCTGCGGGCGATCGGGGGGGATCCAGCGCTTGGCCGCCGCATAGAAAGGATCCGCAACGAGCTGATTTATGCCTCCAAGAGCATTGAACTGAATGAACTGCGTCGGCTCCGGGAAAAACAGTTCGAAGAAAAGGCCCTCGCAGGCCGCTGCAACGCCAAGTTCAGCCCCGGGGGCCTGGTGGATCTCGAGTATGCCATTCAAATTCTTCAGGTCCTTTACGGCAAGGACCGGCCGGCGCTCAGGACCCCGAAGACGCACGAGGCCCTTTGCGAATTGTCCCGCGCCGGGGTCCTCACCGACCAGGAGGCCGACCGGCTGGGGGCCGCCTACGACTTTTTCCGACAACTCATCAACGCCATGAGGATGGTCAGGGGCTCGGCCAAAGACCTCTTTCTGCCGGATGAGGCGTCTGATGAATTCGCCCATCTGGCCAGGCGCATGGGCTACGGCCGGCAGGACCCTCTGTTGCCCGCACAGCGGTTGCGGGTCGATCTGGAAACCCACATGGCGGCCATCCGCGTGTTTGTGGACCGGCATTTCGGACGCGACTCGCTCCCGGGGCCGGGGACCGGCACGGTGGCCGACCTGGTCCTGGCGGACGACCCGGACAGGCCGCTTCGGGAGGCCATTTTGACCCGGGCCGGGTTTGACGATCCCGCCCGGGCCTATGTCAACCTGTGTCATCTTGCCGGCACCGGCGACCGCCGCCAGACCTTTGCACGGCTGGCCCTGTTTGCCTTTGACATCCTGAAAAGGACGCCGGACCCGGATATGGCGCTCAACAACTGGGAGCGGTTCCTGCGCGCCCTGCCCAGCGTGGATGCCCACTACACCAGCCTGCTCTCACAGCCCATGCGGCTTGAAATTTTGCTCAAGATCTTTTCCGGCAGCCAGTTTCTGGCCGATACCCTGATCCGGCATCCCGGATTCCTGGACTGGATCATGATACCAGAGCACCTCCAGCGTCCTTCAACACGATTGGATCTTGAAAAAGAACTCCGGGCGGCCTCTGAAGCGTGCGCGTCCGGCACCCAGTGGCAAAATAAGATCCGACGCTTCAGACGTCGCGAGATCCTGCGGATCGGAACCCGGGACATGTGCCTGCGGGTGGACACCAAAACCATCATGCAGGAACTTTCCATGCTGGCTGAAGCCATGACCCAGGTGGTATTGGAACGGGTCCTGTCCCGGGGGGCTCCGGCACGCTCTGAAGACCTGCAGGAAGACTTCTGCGTGATGGCCCTGGGCAAGCTGGGCGGCGCGGAGCTCAACTACAGCTCCGACATCGACTTGATGGGGCTGCAACGCCCCCAAAAGGGAGCCTCCGGTGCGGACACCGAACAAAGAGGCCCTTTACTGGACCGGTGTGCGGCCGTGATGGAGAGCCTTCGAGCCGATCTTTCGGTCCACACCCAGGAGGGCTATGCCTATCGTGTGGATTTGCGCTTGAGGCCCTACGGCCGGCAGGGGTGTCTGGTCCCCTCCCTTCCTGCGCTCATCAGCTATTACCAAAAGACCGCGTCGCTATGGGAGCTTCAAGCAGCCTTAAAGATGCGCCCCGTGGCCGGAAATCTTCGGGTGGGTTACGCATTCCTGGAACAGATTCGGCCCCTATTCCACCAGGCCCGGCCGCGGTCACAGATCGTGGGCTCCATCGAAAAGATGAGACAAGCCGCCATCCGGCATACCTTGCCGGACCAAATCCACGGACCCGATGTCAAGGCCGGCATCGGTGGGCTTCGGGATGTGGAATTCCTGGTCCAGGGCCTGCAACTCATTCACGGCCCGAACCACCCGGATGTGTTCACCGCCAACACCCTGGCCGGGCTTGAGCGCCTGAAAGAAGCGGGCATCCTGCCGGAAACCGTTGCAGACCGGCTTTCCGACGACTATGTGTTCCTGCGCCGGGTGGAGCATTGTCTTCAGATCATGGAAGACCGCCAGGTCCACACCTTGCCAAAGGCGACCA
>JAFDGP010000027.1 GCA_019309245.1 Deltaproteobacteria bacterium
CGCTCCCCTTGCCCGGTTCGCTCTCGACCCATATATCCCCCTTATGCGCGGCAACAATGTGTTTGGCAATCGCCAGCCCGAGGCCGGTCCCCCCTGCCGTCTCCTTGCCGGTATCAATTCTGTGAAATTTGTCAAAGATTTTTTCGATATCTTTCCCGGCGATGCCGCAGCCGGTGTCAGCCACACAAACTTCAGCAAATCCCGGAGTTTTGCCGCTCGGCTTGGCACGGACAACCACCTTGCCCCCCCTGGACGTGAATTTCAACGCATTTCCGAGCAAATTCTCCAGAATCTGTCCCACACGGTCTCCGTCTGCCCTGACCGTCGGAAGGTTCCCATCCAGGTGCATTTCCAGGGCGATGCCGTTTCTCAGGCTCATCGGCGTAAACTTCGACACGGCCTCCTCGATAATCTCCGTCAGGCTGCAATCCCTGAAAAAATAATGCGTCATCCGGGCCTCCATAGACGACAGGTCCAAAATCCGATTCACCGAGCGGATGAGTCTCTCGCATTCCTCGTTTATGATTTGCAACAATGCTTCTTGTTTATCGGGAGAATCCCGAAACCCGCCTTCCAACAGCATACTTGAGGCCTCTTTGACCGCGGTGAGCGGGGTCCGAAGCTCGTGGGAGACATGGCTGATAAAGTCGGCCTTCATTTCATCCAGCTCCTGAAGCCGCTCACACATCAGGTTAAAAGCCTGGACCAGTTCCTTGATTTCCGGCGGAGAAGAGATTCCCCGCATCTCTTCAAACCTTCCCGCCGATATTTCCTTGGTCTTTTCCTGAAGCAGGTGAATAGGACGGTTGATGCTTCTCGTGTTGAAAAATGAAATCAGGATTCCCATTACAATCACCGCGGCGGCTGTCACCGCCGTGATCTTCGACACACGCGAGCTGATCTCACTGGAGGCCTTGAGCTTGGCGTCTCGATCCTGTCTGGCCACCCGGATGGTGTCTCTTAACCCTCGGTTGATTTCTTCAACCGCTTTTTCCTTTTCTTGTTGCACCGTCTCGTAAGGATATTGCCGGCCTGCGGAAATGAACTCGAATTCTTGCTGCATGGTCATTCCGTACGCCTCGTGCCATCGCTTAACCCGGGCAAGGAGGCGCTTTTTTTCCGGGGTATCCATGACCTGCTCCAGATCTTTCAAATCCTTCGCAAACTGCGCCTGAACCTTCATAAATTGCTTGAAGAAATCTTCGTCTTTCGAAACCATGTATTTCTTTTCAAATCCACGTTCGGAAAACAATCCCTCCACGAGGCCCTCGGCCAGGCGGATCCCGGTGCTCTCAACGCTGATAACCGCATGGGTGATTCGGTCCAGTTGACTCAACTTGAACGTGACGTAGACGCCCAGAAAAACCACCACCACCATGATCGCCAGATACCCGATGGTCAGCCTTTTAAAGATTGTGAGCTCCATTGCCGATTTATCCCTTAATGTCATGCACGGTACAAACAAACATACCATGTCTGTCCATGAACACAAGAACCGAGTCCCGGATCTCAACCCACCGCGTGTCTGGGAGGGCAAACGCGTGCGCGGCCGTTTAGATAGTCACGGAACCGTCGAAAAACATCTCATTATCTTGAGCATTTAAACTTCTGATGATATGTGTTTTAATAAATGCCGATTACAAACCGTTCTCAGAAAGGAGTCCCGACCATGAACCAGGACACGGATCGTCTGATGGGCCTGCCGTTGGAAGAAAAAATCGAACAATCCAAGGCGGTCATCCAAGAGGCGCTTGAACGTTTTTCTCAAGATGAATTGTACCTCGCCTGGACGGGCGGCAAAGACAGCACCACCATGCTCTGGCTCTATCGCCAGGTCTGTCAGGAGCAAAACCGCCCTCTGCCTCGCGCCATGTTCATTGATGAAGGCCATGTGTTTGAAGAAATCCTGGAACTGGTCGACAAGGTCAAAGACCTGTGGAATGTAGACGTCTGTATTGCCAAAAACACGGATGTGAGCGACCGGGCCAAACACGTCGGCGATCTCATTCACGTGGCCGACCTCAACGAACGGAATCGAAAAGAAATTGAAAAGCTCGGCTATCAAGAAGACACCTTTCCGTTCGAACCCGAGTCTTTTGTCGGAAACCACCTCATGAAAACGGTTGCGATGAACGTCTTTATGGAACAGCGGAAGGTTAAGGCCCTATCTACTGCAATTCGCTGGGACGAACAAGAGGCCAGAATTGAAGAGACGTTTTTCAGCCCCCGGAAAAGTCCCGATCATACCCGGGTACACCCGATCCTGCACTTTAAAGAACGCGACATCTGGGATACAATCCACCAGTATAAGATACCGTTCTGCTCTCTGTACTACCAGGGCTACCGGTCCCTGGGCGCAAAAGGATCCACGACCAAGAATTCCGATATCCCGGCATGGGAGCAGGACCTTGAAAACACGCCGGAACGGGCGGGCCGCGGCCAGGACAAGGAACAGATCATGTCTCAGTTGAGGTCCCTGGGGTACATGTAAGGCGCCTTTGCCGCGCTGATTCCTGGATGGCCATGTATCTTGCTCACTACAATCTGGCCGAAAAGCCCTTTCAAATCACCCCCGACCCGCGATTTTTGTGGCTGGGCGAAAAGCACCGAGAAGCCCTGGCCGCCCTGAGATACGCGGTCCGGGATCACAAGGGCTTCTTGTTGCTCACCGGCGATGTCGGCACCGGAAAGACGACCCTCATCCGGGCCTTGCTCAACCACCTGGACAGCAACACCATTGTGGCCACGGTGGTGGATCCCAGCCTCGACATCCTGGAGTTTTTCACCTTTCTTGCCGACATCTTCCATATTAAAGCCGACGTCACAAGCAAGGTGGATTTCCTTTTCCATTTCACCCAATTCCTTCAGCAGGCATCCGCTGAAGGAAAGACCGTTTTGTTGATCATTGACGAAGCACAAAGGCTTTCCAGAGAGCTTCTAGAGGAAATCCGCCTCCTGTCGAACATCGAAAGCCATAAGGCAAAGTTGTTGAACATTTTCTTCGTCGGACAAAATGAATTCAACGCCCTTCTAATGCAAGATAACGCGAGGGCCCTGAGGCAGCGTATCGGCATCACCTATCATATTACCCCTCTGACCGAAGCCGAAACGCGACAATACGTGGAATTCCGCCTCCAGGTGGCAGGGTCGCAAAAGCCCTTGTTCGACCAAAGGGCCATTCGCGAGGTGTTTCAGTTTTCCCGGGGATATCCCCGACTGATCAACATCGTGTGCGACCATGCCTTGTTGACCGGTTATGTCCGGGACATGAAATCGATCCCGGCCTCCGTCGTCCGGGAATGCGCCCGCGAGCTGACCCTGCCCGGTGAAAACCAGCCGGCCAAGACCCCCCTTCCACCCGGAGCTGACGCTTCCAGGAAGGCCCGTCTGCTCCCCAAGGCGGTTCTCGCGGCCCTGGTCTTGCTGGTCGTTGCGTCCGGGGCTTACCTCGTTGACCCGGCCCGTTCCAGAACCTTCGTTCAACCTGTGATCAACGTTTTCCGGCATATGTGGAACCGCTTGCCGGTATCGAATACCCCACCGCCGACACCGCCGGAGGCCGCCTACATCCAGAAGGCGCTCCCATTGTCGGCTGATCAATCCGAAAGCCCCCTTACCAGCGTCATGAACCCCAGCCCAACACAACGCCCCGACACGGGCCAAGATATCACTGAAGAAATCAAAGACATTGGGAAACAGCACGGAGAAGCACCGGCGATTCAAGAGGCCTCAAAACAAGGAGCTAAAAAGCCCCTGGACGTCGCAGAGACCGATCGTGAACGACACACATCCGGTCGCGCCACATCCGAGGCTCCGGCCCCGATGTTGCTGTCTGAAAATTTCCACCTGATTATTCCGTTTGACTATGATACAAATGCCCTTCCGATCGAAAGCCGGGAATCGTTAGACCGGCTGGCGACCGCGATGAAACAAAATCCGGATGTAGAGATTACTGTCGCGGGATACACGGATACGCTGGGAAGCCATCGCTACAATGTAAAACTCTCCGAATTTCGTGCCATGGTTGTCAAGAGCTACCTGATGGCAAAAGGAATAGGCCCCCACCGTATTGAAGTCGCGGGTAAAGCAGAAGAGAATCCCGCCCGATCCAACGAAACGCCAGAAGGCCGGTCGGCAAACCGCAGGGTGGAAATTCGGTTGAAACTGGTGGAAGGAAACGATTGATTTTGTTGAAAGGGTACGTTTTTTCGTGTTTTCGTGATATGTTTTTGGTTCCGGCTCGCCCGGGTTGAAAAGGAGGACAAATGAGCCTTTCGACAAACGGTAACAAGCGCCCCCGTGCTGTTGTTGTCGGCCTTGACGGGGTACCTTATACGCTCTTGGACGATCTGCGACATGCGGGGCGGATTCCCAACATGGCCACCATTTTCTCCAAGGGATTTTTCGGACAAACCCAGGTGTGTATCCCGGAGATCTCGTCGGTATCCTGGTCGTCCTTTATGACGGGCACCCAGTCCGGCGAGCACGGGATCTATGGCTTCATGGACTTTGAGCCCGGCACCTATAAGATGTATTTTCCAAATTATACTCAACTCAAGGCCCCGACCCTGTGGGATATCCTGGCAGATCAAGACAAAAAAACCGTGGTCATCAACATGCCCGCGACCTACCCGGCACGGCCGATCCAGGGCGCGCTCATTTCAGGATTCGTGGCGATCGATATCAACAAGGCCGTTTATCCATCCGGCCTGATTCAGCCGCTGACCGACCTGGGCTATCGCATAGACGTCGATACCATGAAGGCCAGAGAGGACCATGACTTCCTGTTCAAGGAGCTGGATGTAACGCTGCAGGGCCGAAAAAAAGCCGTTGATTTCCTGTGGCGGGAAATCGACTGGGATCTTTTCATTGTCGTGGTCACCGGGACCGACCGGCTGATGCATTTTCTCTGGGAAGCTTACGAAGACAAGGGACATCCGTATCACCAGGCCTTTCTGGATTATTTTGACGATGTAGATCGATTTGTCGGACATGTGTACGAACGGTTTTTGGACCTTGAAGACTCAACCAACGGCCTTCACGGGTTTTACATGCTTTCGGACCACGGTTTTACAGGAATCAAGACCGAAGTCTACCTCAACCGCTGGCTTGAAGAACACGGCTATTTAAGCTATAAAAAGTCTCCACCGGATACCATTATGGACATCGGTGCCGGTTCCAGGGCCTTTGCCATGGATCCGTCCCGCATCTATATCAACCTCAAAGACAAGTATCCCCAGGGCACGGTGGCTCTGTCGGACTACGAAGACACCCGCCGGGAGCTTAAAGAAGGCCTGGAATCCTTGACCTTCGAGGATGGCACGAGGATTGCCAAGCAGGTCTTTTTGAAAGAAGAGCTGTATCACGGACCGTTTTTAGATCAGGCCCCGGATCTGGTGGTGCTCTCGCACCACGGCTACGATCTGAAAGGAAAGGTCAAGACAGATACGGTGTTCGGACGATCAAACCTGGTGGGAATGCATACCCAGGACGACGCTTTTTTCTACAGCGGCCAGGGGCATGCCTGTGGGTCCATCTTTGATGCCAAGGACATCATCTTGTCGGGTATTGTACTCAATGCGTGAGCCGCAATTTGAATTGAGTTTCTTAAGAGGAGTAATTCAAAGGGGAGCTGCTTTGACACATCACCGCCTAATTTTTGTTGTCCTTTTGGAGCTGTCTTTGTTCGTCGCTTGTAGCGGAGACCCCATCGAAAGACGTGACAAACACCTGAAACGCGCAGATCGCTATTTTGAGAAACAACAATACAAGGAAGCAATCATTGAGTATCGAAATGTGGTTCAGGCGGATCCGAAGTTTGCCCGGGGATACCACCGCCTCGCACTGGCCTATCTCAAGACAGGGCAGCCCAAGGAGGCCTTTTCCGCGCTTTTGAGGGCGGTTGAGCTGGACCCCGCAAACCTGGACTCCCAACTCAAGCTCGGACAACTTTTTCTGCTTGGGAAAAAGACGACCGAAGCGGCTGAAAAAGCAGCGCTGGTCCTTAAGAAAATGCCTGAGAATATCGATGCCCTGCTCCTGAAAACCGGTGCGCTCTTACAGGAAAATAACACCGCAGAAGCGCAACAGACACTGCGCCGGATCACCGCCATCGACCGGGATAATGCAAAGGCCTATATTGCGCTGGCACGCATCGCAGGCACCCAAAAACAGTTCGACAAGGCGCGAGAATTCCTCCGCAGGGCCCGAAAGGTCCAGCCGGACGACCCGGCCGTGCAACTCGAACTGGCCGCCTTTCTGGAAAACCAGGGGGAGATTGAGGCAGCGCGCAACACCTTGAAAAAGGCGGCTGAAAAGGCTCGGGACAACCTGATGCTCTGGTCCAAGCTGGCCGCCTTTTATACCCGCCATCAGGACCTGGGCTCCGCGGAAGCCACTTACAAAAAAATCGTGGAAACCGCGCCTGACGAGGTCGAACACAAGATCACTTTGGCCCGATTCCATGCCGTTCAAAAACACTGGCCTGAGGCCATCCGCTGGGCCAAAAAGGCTCTGGAACAGGAGCCGGACAACCTGGATGTTCAGAATGCCCTGGCTGCGTTATATCTGGACAGCGGTGATCCGGACCAGGCCGCCGACCTGGTGGATGCAATCCTGAAAGAAAACAAGGAGCATCCCGGAGCCCGCCTGTTGAAGGCCCGCCTACTGCTTGCGAAAAACGACCTGGATGAAG
The DNA here is from genome assembly GCA_019309245.1 of Deltaproteobacteria bacterium. Lineage (GTDB taxonomy): Bacteria > Desulfobacterota > Desulfobacteria > Desulfobacterales. Next base: position 6,695 of record JAFDGP010000027.1, read on the forward strand.
CCGCAAGGATCCTCGAAGGCATTGTTACCGAATATCCCGGTCATGCCGCGGCCAATCATTATCTGGGTCTTGTCTATGTCGCCCAGAAAAAACCAAAAAAAGCCAAGAGACCTTTGCTTAAGGCAGTGGAGTACAATCCCTCTGATGTGAAGGCCCGTCTGGTTCTGGCCCGCATCTTCCTGGGTGAAAGATCACCGGATCTCGCCCTTGAACAGGCCGACGCCGCCCTGGCAAAACGTCCGAAACTCTATAAAGCCTTGGTCCTGAAGGCCGCTGCATTGGAACAAAAAAAACAGTTTCAAAAGGCCCGGGAGATCCTGTTAAAAGCAGCGGCGGCACAACCGGACAACCCGGCACCATTTCATCGGCTAGGCCTTCTTGAACAGCGCGACGGCCATTATGATAAAGCAGCCCACTACCTGGACAAGGCCCTTTCCCTTAAGCCCGATGATGTGCGTGCCCTGGCCTCCCGGGTTGCCCTGTTCCTGCGCCAAGACGAATCCGACAAGGCCTTGGCGTTCCTTGAAGCCAGAATGGCGGATCAAAAAGGACAAACGCCCCCGGGGTTTTCTGCGTTTCTTTATGAAATGCAGGGAGGCATTTTCTTCGCCCGGAAACAGTACGACCAGAGCGAGGCCGCCTTCAACAAAGCGTTGTCTTTGAAACCCGACCTCATCACCCCGTATCTGTCCCTGGCCCGGTTGTACCTGGCAAAGCAGGAAACCGAAAAAGCGATTCAACAATACCGAAAAAGCCTGGAGAAGCAGCCCCGCTTACTCCAGGCGCATATGGCGCTGGGAGCCATCTATGATGCCCTCGGAAGATCAACGGAAGCAAAACAGGCCTACGAGGCCGCACTCAAGATCAAACCCGGATTTGCGCCCGCGGCCAACAACCTCGCATGGCGCCTTCTAGAAGAAAAGCAAGACCTGGATCGGGCCTTGACCCTGGCCAGACAGGCAAAGGTCCAGCTTCCCGACGATCCCCACGTGGCCGACACCGTGGGCTGGGCATATCTGATGAAAGGGCTGTATGATAGCGCCATTTCCGAACTGACTGACGCCGCCGAAAAGATGCCCGAGAATCCCACGATCCAATATCACCTGGCCCTTGCCCACTGGAAAAATCAGGACAAGGCACCCGCCCTGGATGCCTTAAACAAGGCCCTGGCTACCACCGAGCCCTTCCCTGAACGAAAAGAGGCACAGGCCCTGCTCGCTGAGATTGATACCTATTGATCCGTGCAATCAACAGGCGATGCCAACTAGTTTCCATCCATAAATGGCCCTTTTTCCTCTGAGCGGCGTTCTCCGCGGGTTTCCGCCTGCGGTGTACGCCAAGTACGCCTCGGCGGAAACCCTTGTGCGGCCTTGCTCAGAGAAAAAACTGCTCATTTATGAATTGGAAACTTACGTCGTTGCCCATCATTTTCTTCCATTCGTGGATGGGCACCAACTAAGTTTTCGCTGCAAAAAACGCATACTGTTCTCAATGCGTGCACCGCGATTTGAATCGAGTTTCTTAAGAGGGTTACGCCGGAAACGGTATCCCCTCTTCAATTTTCACCGGCAGAGCCGGTGAATGGTGCACGGATTCAGCCATGGACACCGTGGCCTTGCGCCAAGTCGGGCAAAGGACCGCAGATTCGATAGATGAGATATTCCAGCACCAGGCCAGCGTCTTGAGCGCTTGTTTTGAGCCGTCGGTCGGCATCCAGGCAAAGCGTTAAGGCTTTGCTGAGTTCAGCAAAATCATAGTTTTCCGCATGGATCAACGACTTGTATATGACGTAGGGATGGACGTTTTTCAGAAAAATGCGGTTCTCGGCCTCCTGGAGGTCCGGTAAGACCAGCTTTTGAAAACGTTTATAATCCATCCGCCGATGCCACCGCCCTTCCGGAAGAATTGTAATCGCCTCTTTTGAAAGGATCAGGCGGCGTACCTGCCCGACAACCGCGGACAGGATCTGAATGGGGACCAAGTCGCCGCTCAGAAGCCCATGCACAATAGCCAGGGCCTTTTGCACGTCGCGTTCTCCGATCGCATTGCTGAGTTCATACACGGGGTCCGTCCTGGATTTTTCCGTGGCCTTTTCCACGTCTTGAACCGATATGGTCCCCGCATCTCCCACAAAGGCAATCAACTTTTCCACTTCTCCCATAAAGGTCCGCAAATCCGCGCCGGTGCGTTCATACAAGGCCTCAAAGGCTCCCGGGGTTGTCGTCTTTCCTGCTTGTTTAAGTGCCTGGGCCATTCGAGCCTTCAGTGCCTGCTCCTGGCGCCGTTTGTCCGCTGTACGGGTTCCTTTGACGAAGGTACAATCCACGACCACCCCCATCCTGGCGATCGTTTTGTAGAGTCTTGTTCGCCGATCCACCATTTCCGTGGTCACGATCAAATGGTTGCCTTTTGGAAGGCCTTTTAAAAGCGCCTTTTCCAGGACATCAGCGTCGTTTTCCACCACCGGCACGGTGAGTTGTTCTCGAACACAATGGCCGATCACTTCGGCAACCCAGGACGCATCGCGGTCCTGAACGCAGGCCGACCCGGCTCCGCACAGTTTCCGCAATACCTGGTCAGGCCTCAAATCACCCACATCTTCGATTCCTATGCCTGTCATACCCAAGGCCTGTAAAAATCGACGGCAGGCGCGTTTTACGTTCTGTTTTTCCAGATCCTGTTTCGCTCCTTCCAGAAGGGTGTCAATATTCATCTTTGAATAAAAGATAGGGGATTCCAGAAGCGCGATCACCTTGGGACCCGAAAAAAGGGAAAAGGTGTGCATTCGCTCGACCACGTCGTAAACACTTGTCGTGGCGCCATCCAGGACGTCGCAATTTGAAAGCCTGTCTTTCGGCAGGGGAATCAGTGCCTCGACCAGGGGCTTGTAGGCCGACTTAAAGAGAAATTCATCTCCGTACAACAGGTACACGGGGGCGGCCTTCTTGTTGGAAATGTCCAACAAGACTTCGGATAAATGGTTATGGCTTACTGTGGTCATTGAACATCAACCAAAAAAGCAAACGACCAATGATCAATGCCAAATGATAGATGATAAATGATAGATGATAAATGATAGATGATAAATCTCCCCTTGCCCTTCGCCTTCAGCCTTCCGTTCACCATTCACTGTTCACTATTCACTGTTCACTATTCACTGTTCACTATTCACTGTTCACTATTCACCATTCACCGCAAAGCGGCATCCGGCACCTCTGAATTCCCACTCACTCCTTCTTTTTCAAAGGGCGATGTGACAATTCGCTTTTCCCCCACAGGAGGTGTAGGACCAATATGGCGACCCCCACGCTGATAGCGCAGTCCGCCAGGTTAAAAGCCGGCCAGTGATAGGGTCCGACATAGAAATCAAGAAAATCCACCACCTCTCCCAGCCGAACCCGATCCACCAGATTGCCCAGCGCCCCTCCGCATATCAGGCAAAGGGCGGTCGACGCCCACCGGTTTCCAGGGGCCATCCCCGCATACAGATAACATAGGATGACCACGGACAGCCCCGACACCCCCAAAAAGAACACGGTCCGAAACGTGGACGCCCTTCCGGCCAACAGCCCGAATGCCCCGCCTGTATTTCGAATGTGGGTAATGGAAAACAGGCCCGGAATAACCTGGACCGTCTGGGCAAGGGGAAGAGCCTCCTGAATTATGGCCTTGCTGAGCTGGTCGATCACCACCGTCAGCCCGGCCACAAGAACCAATCGGAGGTATCTGCGTTCAGCCTGCGGCACGCTCAACACCCTCAAGTGCGGCAACGCATCGCGCGCAGATCGTCTTGTGATTCTGATCTTTGCCCACCGAATTATCGCGAACCCAGCAACGCTCGCATTTCGGGGCAGACGCAGGATCCACCCGTATCGCCAACCCGGCGATATTGGGACTCTGGTATGCGCCCTCAAGGTCGCTGTGGTCGGCCACCAAGACTTTTGAAACGATGAAAACCGTGCGCAGCTCTTCCGGGGGTGCTATGCCGTCAGGAAAAAAGGGTTCCGGGACGGCCAGGGTAACGGCCGCATCCAGGGAATGCCCGATCACCTTGCGGGCCCTGGCCTCTTCAAGGGCCTTGCTCACCTCAGCCCTGAGTTTCAATAGGGCATCCCATTTTTCCGCAAGGTCCGCGACAACCAGTGTCTCGTCTACGGCAGGAAGGTCTGTCAGATGGACACTTTCCGGTCGATCCCGGCCTTGGGGCATATGCGCCCAGATTTCATCAGCCGTAAAGGCCAGAATCGGCGCCTCCAGACGGGTCAGCGCATCCAGGATTATATGGAGAGCGCTTTGGGCAGAGCGTCGTGCCTTAGACGCCTTCGGAGCGGTGTAGAGCCTGTCCTTTAAGACATCCAGATAAAATGCCCCCAGATCAAGGGTGCAGTAATTGTAGATGCTGTGATAGGCGACATGAAACTCAAACGCTTCATAGCCGCGTCTCACCCGCTTGATCAGGCCCTGAAGACAATGCAGGGCATAACGGTCAATCTCCCACATATCGGCACCGGGAACCCTATCCCGATCTGGATCAAAGTCCCCCAGGTTTCCCAGCATAAACCGACAGGTATTGCGGATCCTGCGGTAGGCGTCTGTAAGCTGCTTTAAGATCTTTTCCGAGATCCTGATATCATCCTGATAATTCGACGCCGCCACCCATAGTCGCAGGATCTCAACTCCGTACCGTTTTATAATCTCTTTTGGGGCAATCACGTTTCCTTTAGACTTCGACATCTTCTCACCGCTGCCGTCAACCACGAATCCATGCGTGAGCACACGCTGGTACGGGGCCTTGTCCCGGGTGCCCACCGCAGTCAGGAGGGCGCTGTGAAACCAGCCGCGATGTTGGTCACTGCCTTCCAGGTACAGGTCCGCCGGCCACCGCAAATAGTCCCTGTGTTCCAGGACCGCCGCATGGCTCACCCCGGAATCGAACCAGACATCGAGGATGTCTTTTTCCGTCCGAAACGCCGAGGCCCCGCAATCCGGGCATGTGGTGCCCTCCGGCAACAAAACGGACGAATCCGCATCAAACCAGACATCGGGCCCCTGGGCCTCAAACAAAGCGGCCACGTGTTCGATAATGGCTTCAGTGATCATGACCTTGCCGCAACCCTCACAATAAAAGGCCACAATCGGAACACCCCAGGATCGCTGGCGAGAGATACACCAGTCCGGCCGATTTTCAATCATCCCGAAAATGCGATCCCGGCCCCAGGACGGGATCCAGGTCACTTCATCAATACAGCGAAGCGCCTTTTTTCTCAGGCCGGTCTTGTCCATGGAAATAAACCACTGTTCGGTGGCTCGAAAGATCACCGGCTTTTTGCAGCGCCAGCAGTGTGGATACGTGTGTTCCACCGTGCCCTGACCCAGCAGCATGCCAAGTACTTCAAGCTTGTCCACCACATCGCTGTTGGCGTCAAAGACAAAACGGCCGCCAAAAAAGTCCACATCCGGCGTAAAACATCCCTGATCATCCACCGGGGAATAGATATCCAACCCATAGGCCAGTCCGATATCGTAGTCCTCACGTCCATGTCCCGGGGCGGTGTGGACACACCCGGTCCCCGTATCCAGGGTAACGTGAGGCGCCAGAATAATCAGCGACTCTCGCTCATAGAAAGGGTGTCGGCAGACCGCCCGTTCCAATGCCCCGGGATCCACCTTCCCCAGCAATTGATAGTCGGAGATTTCACAGGCCGCCATAGCTGCGTCCACCAGCGCACGGGCCAGGATCAGGACATCTCCGTCGCTCGTCTCAACCGCGGTATAGTCATAGTCGGGATGCAGCGCCACCGCCAGATTTGCGGGAAGCGTCCACGGCGTGGTCGTCCAGATCGGCAGGCTCACCTGTTTTCCCGCAAGAAATGGAAAAGCGTCACTGATATCGGTAACCAACGGAAATTTCACATAAATCGACGGTGAGCGGCGCCACTCATATTCGACTTCCGCCTCGGCCAAAGCGGTCTGACACGTACTGCACCAATAAATCGGCTTTTTGCTCTTGACCAGACTGCCATCCCGGGCAAACTTGCCGAACTCCCGCACAATGGTGGCCACGTACTCGTGATTCATGGTCAAATACGGCCGGTCCCATTCTCCGAGGACACCAAGGCGTATGAATTCCGCCTTTTGAATCTCGATAAACTTTTCAGCATACCGGCGACAATGTTCCCGGACCTGTCTTTGGGGCATGGTCTTTTTCTTGTCACCCAGCTGCTGGTCCACCTGATGTTCGATGGGCAGCCCGTGGCAATCCCATCCCGGCACGTAGGGCACATCATAACCATCCATTTGGCGGCAACGAATAATCATATCCTTCAAGATCTTGTTTAAGGCCGTGCCGATATGGATATGCCCGTTGGCATAAGGCGGTCCGTCATGGAGAATGAATAAGGGCCTGCCGTGCGATTTGGCGCGAATCTGTTCATATAGCTCCATTTGATCCCACCGAGACAGAATCTCTGGCTCACGTTGGGGTAGATTCGCCTTCATCGGAAAAGCCGTTTTGGGAAGGTTCAACGTTGATTTGTAGTCCATCGTCATTCTCCACGTGTACTCGGCAAGAATCTATTAACAGCCCCCCTGCCGTCACCTCCTTGCACCCCATGCTTTGTTTTTTCCTCCACAACGTCCTTGCACGGCTGCCGGGCCGGGGGACAACTGATCCGTGACGTTGCAAATATCACACGCGCCTTGCTTGTCAAGGAAGTGTTATGTCCCGGATCCACTGGTTGCCGAGTTTGCCGGAGATGCGAGGCGGTGGGCGTGCCGACGTACTGTTGTACTTCAAGCGCCCACCAACAAAGCAGATCCGGTAAAATCGGCAACCGGTGGATCCGGGATGTGCACCAGGTGCACATAATGGCGGGAAAGAAGAACAAAAGCCCCCTCGTCAATCGACGTGGGGGCTTTGTGCATGAACATCCCTACAAGGGGAGTGTGCCCGAAAAGGCCCGGCGGCTTAGTACATGCCGCCGCCCATGCCGCCACCACCCGGAGGCATGGGAACGTCTTTTTTCTCTTCCGGCTTTTCGGCAACCATGGCCTCGGTGGTCAGCATCAAGCCTGCCACACTGGCCGCATTCTGCAGGGCATGTCGAACGACCTTTGTGGGATCAATCACACCGGCCTTCATCAGATCCTCGTATTTATTGGTCTCTGCGTTGAATCCAACCGAGCCCTTTTCGTTTTTCACCTTGTCAACCACCACCGAGCCCTCGTATCCGGCATTTTCAGCAATCTGCCGCAAAGGCTCTTCCAGGGCGCGCTGAATAATCCGGACCCCAAGTTTCTGATCTGCTTTGATCTTGACCTTGTCCAGGGCAGGAATACAGCGCACCAGGGCAACACCGCCGCCAGCAACGATGCCTTCTTCCACCGCAGCGCGGGTAGCGTTTAACGCATCTTCGACTCGGGCCTTTTTCTCTTTCATTTCAGGTTCCGTGGCAGCACCCACATTGATGACCGCCACGCCGCCAATGAGTTTCGCCAGGCGCTCCTGGAGTTTTTCCCGGTCATAATCCGATGTGGTCTCCTCGATTTGAGTCCTGATCTGGCGTACGCGGCCTTCAAGGTCGGCCCGTGAGCCGCCGCCGTCCACGATCGTGGTATTGTCTTTGTCAATGTTGATCCGTTTGGCCGTGCCCAAATCGGACAGACTGATGTTTTCCAGCTTGATGCCGAGGTCTTCGGAGATCATTTGTCCGCCGGTCAGGATCGCGATGTCTTCCAGCATGGCCTTCCTTCGGTCACCGAAACCCGGAGCCTTCACGGCCGCACACTGCAGGGTCCCGCGCAGCTTGTTGACCACCAGGGTGGCCAATGCTTCACCTTCGACGTCTTCGGCGATAATCACCAGGGGTTTCCCCATCTTGGCAACCTGTTCCAGGACCGGGAGCAGGTCTTTCATGGCACTGATTTTCTTCTCATGAATCAGGATC
>JAFDGP010000342.1 GCA_019309245.1 Deltaproteobacteria bacterium
CTTGCCGATCGGCAGACGGGATCGAACGATTTTACTTATCCTCGCTCGCATGGCATTGAGGGCTGGAGATATCATAAGGCTTCGTTTAGGTGATATCGATTGGGAAAGAGCCTTGCTTTACGTATCTGGGAAAGGACGTCGTCAGGCGCAATTACCTCTGACCCAGGAGGTTGGAGATGCGATAGTAGATTACCTGCAATACGGTCGACCTCAAACTGACACTGACGTACTGTTTATCCGCTCTCGTGCTCCTCTATGTGCCTTAGCATCTCATCATGCGGTCTCGGTTATTGTTGCCCAGGCTATGCGCCGAGCTGGTGTCACTTGCCAGAGCCGCGGTGCCGCCCATGTTCTTCGACATTCCGCTGCAACCTCCATGTTGCGGCAAGGAACATCGCTTCAGGACATCGGAGCCGTTCTTCGACACCGGTCCATCGACACTACAGAGATCTACGCTAAAGTAGACGTGAATGCGCTGCGGAAAATTGCTCAACCCTGGCCGGAGGTGCAGACATGTTAACTCAAACTGTAGAGTCATATTTAGCGGTACGCCGTGCTTGCGGTTTCAAGCTCAAATCTCAAGGTAACCTTTTACGAAGTTTCGCCATTTTTTCAGATGCAAGAGGCAAACAACACGTTTGCTCCGAAACCGCCATCGAGTGGGCTGGACTTGCAAAATCGGTTTATCAGCGTGCCCGCCGACTTGGTCAAGTGATTCGGTTCGCCCGGTATATCCGTGCCGAGGATCAATCCCATGAACTGCCGCCGGCTGTCTTTGGTAGCGAGAGTCAGCCAAGGCCCATCCCGTACATTTTTTCCCAGGATAACATCCAGCGTCTCATACAAGCAGCATCTCAGTATGGTTACCGGTCTTTGCGCAGACAGACTTACAGCACGCTGTTCGCTCTGCTGGCGTGTACAGGACTCCGTGTGTCCGAATCAATCCGGTTACGCTTCGATGACATCACTCCAGATGGGCTGGTGATTCGAGGTACCAAATATCGAAAAAGCCGCCTCGTGCCCTTACACGAAACTGCGCAGGCTGGACTAGAACGTTATCTCAAACAACGCCGCTCCTATGCCCCTTTTGACGATCACGTTTTCGTTTCTTTACGGAGAAAACCGCTGCTTATTAGTGATGTTGAGACTGCATTCCAGACTGCAATCGACAAGATCGGTCTGCAGCGAGGACCGGGATTACCACGCCCAACGCCTCACTCGTTGCGTCACACCTTCGCTGTGAGAGCATTAGAAGCCTGCCCGGATGGGCGAGATCACATCACAAAACATATGTTGACACTCTCGACCTATCTCGGCCACAGCAAGGCCTGCTACACCTACTGGTATCTGGAGGCAACGCCGGATCTAATGAGAAATATCTCAGAATGTTGCGAAAACTTCATCAAAGGAGGACAATCATGACTCCGATCGCACCCCACATCACGTTTTTTCTACAGCAATTTTTACCTGTCGAGCGCGGCAATAGCATCAACACCTGTGAGTCCTATGCCTACGCTTTCAAGCTCCTCTTTGAATACGCAAGTAACTCCCTTAAGATTACGCCGTCGGAATTGCATCTGGAGCAGCTTGACGTTCCCCTGATTGTAAACTTTTTGAATAATCTGGAGAAGGACCGTGGAAACGGACCAAATTCCAGAAACAATCGGCTAGCCGCCATCAAATCATTTATGCACTTCATGGAATATCGTGTGCCGACAGCTTTAGAGCAAATCCGGCGTATTTTGGCGATTCCATTAAAAAACGCTGATACGCCCCTTGTCAGACACCTAACGGGCGAAGAGATGCAGGCCATTTTAAATGCGCCTGAACCAACCACTAGAGTCGGCATCCGGGATCGCGCCATGCTTCACCTCTGTTTCGCTGGAGGATTGCGCGTCTCAGAGCTGATAGGGCTGCGAATCGACGATCTGAATCCTCTACCAGCTGCTAGCATTCTCGTCCATGGTAAAGGCAGAAGGAAACGGTGCCTACCCTTGTGGAAAGAAACGGCATCAGCGCTACGGGCATGGTTGGCGGTTAGGGGCACAGTCTTGGTGCCGGAACTGTTTGTCAATGCTCGTGGCTTGCCTATGACCCGTTCCGGCTTCGAATACATTCTGCGCAAGCATGTCAAAAATGCCGCCCAGCATTGTCCTACCCTATTAACGAAACGAGTTTCGCCACACGTGCTGCGACATACCTGCGCGCTAACAGTCCTGCAGGCTACCAATGATCTCAGAAAGGTTTCTCTCTGGCTCGGGCATGCAAACATGCAAACGACTGAAATGTACACACGTGCCGATTCCTCGATAAAGTTGGAAACGCTAGAATCTGTTGTACCTCCGAAATTACGTTCCGGACGGTTTAAAGCTACCGATAAACTGATCGCCTCGTTGACGAAGGGTTCTTTTATGCAGAGTAAGAATACATCGAAATAAGTGGTTGGCGGGGCTCACAGACAGTGAGCTCCGCATAACAATAAACTCTGCATTAAATCTCTTATGCGGTGCACCGCATAAGAGATTCGAGGTGAGTAAACTGGTCTTTTTTCTGTGCCGCTTGTGCATCAAGGTAAAAAACAACCCCACCTGAATCGGCTCCACCTCCACATATCCAAGCTCGTCAATGAGAAGGGCATCATAGGCGGCAAATTTCTTCAAGACCTTTGTTTCCGTATGATCTGCCACTGAGTTGTAAAGCTTTTCCACCAGCTCCGGGAATGTGATAAACCTTCCATTGTATCCCTTGTCGATTGCGTGGGTCAGAAAAGCTGTAGCCAGACCGGTTTTCCCTGTGCCCGTGGGGCCTATGAAAATGATATTCCGGGACTTGCTCAT
>JAFDGP010000343.1 GCA_019309245.1 Deltaproteobacteria bacterium
CGGTGGCGCCGGGCCTCCACGCAGATCAACCCTCTTAAGAAGCTATCGGCAGACCTGTAGGGCAGGGTGGGAGTCCGCCGCAGGCGGACGAGTTCCCTGACAATTATCTTGGCTTCGCCGTTTGTTGCTGATGCCGTCATTCGGCCAGGCTTTTCCCTAACGTTGCATAAACAACATGGCCGACAGTCCTCAAAAGCAATATTTATCCGTCTTTGCGGTGTATTTGGGCCTTTTTCTGGAGCTCACCGTAAGTGTTATCCAGAAAACTTTAAAAAACGGCCATGTTGTTTACCCTTTGTGAAAGCCGAGGATACCGCATCTGCTGCGTTGGCAAGGGTTCGGCGCCCGCCTGAGGCGGACAGCCTCACCCTTGCCGCCTGGTTTATATTAGTCAAGTATTTTTATTGAAAAACTATAGCCGTAGAGAATGTCACCTGGTCCACCCCTGGTATTTGAGAGTCTCAACTGAGCTCTGATCTTGCTTCATTGGGACTGAGGTGACAACGGGGAGTTATGAAAGCTTGCAATGAAGGTCGATATTATCGCCTTAATGGCGGCAATGATAATCTCCCCGCCTTCACCTAAGCGGCTAACTTGTAATGATGTATCTGGTTGTAGTTTTTCACATATTCAACATTGTCACGAGCAAGGGCAAAGATAATCCTGAGAAGCTTTCGAGATATGGCAATCAGCGCCTTGACTTTAGGCATGCCCCTGTGGAGCATCTGTTGATACGGCTCATGCATGATTCCGTTGGATTTAACCGCATTTATGGCTGCAAAGAACAACAGCTTCCTCATCAAAGAGCGTCCTCGTTTAGAAATATGGCGCTGGCCTGTATGCTGGCCAGAACTCACTTCATACAGATCAAGGCCAGCCAATTTCATCATCTCAGAAATTGTTCTAAACTTTCTAAAATCTCCAACTTCACCAATCAAACCGGCAGCCGTTATTATTCCTATGCCCTTAATAGAAAGAAGACTGCTACTATAAGGGATCTGTCTCAGATGATCAGCCATTTGTTTTTCCAAATTATCGATAAATCGGTCTTCGTTTTCTATCTTAGAAATAAGATGGTCGATCTCCAGAATGATACTTTCTTTGCCCTCATGTATGCCTATAGAAGCTTGAGCCGCTCCAAAAAGTTCTTTTGCACGATCCTGGCCCAATTTGCCCCGGCTGACTTTTTTCAAAACCCCCGTCAGAGATTTAAAGCCCATAGCAAAAATGCTCTCAGGGGTGGTATGGTTTTTTATAAGATGCATGGCACTTTTTGTTAATGTTTTCATAATATTAAAGAATTCGGGGAAAATCACAAAAACCAAATGTTGAAGCTGGTTAACCATAGCTGTACGGCTTTTCATCGCTCGCTCTCTTGCCTGGGTGAGCCTGCGCAATTGAGCTGCCGGCCCTTCCGGTACAACCAATGTCAAGGCATGACCAAGCGAAATAACATCCGCTATTACCCTCAGCTTTGCAGGCCTTTGCCTCAAAAAATGAAAAAGAGGCTCAGCATAAGGCCCAGTAGATTCAAAACCAATCACAATATCCTCAAGATTGTGTTGCCTTTGAAACCAGCAGATCTTTGCCCAGAACTGCTCAAAACTCTTCTTGAAGTTGTAAAAACGAAATGGCCTAACATTTTCACCGGTTGGAGCCCTAAAATATCCATAGTGAACTGTTTTTCCAATATCCACAGCTACTATAAGGGTTTTTTTATTGATAATTCGAATCTTTTTTGTTTGACTTTCCATGGCTATGCTCCTCTTTTGATTTTTGTTAACCAACTTGCTATTGGCTTAAATCAAAATGAGTATAGCCTTTTTTGTTTGTCTGCAAGGCGTTCTACAATATAGCAAGCTTGCATCTACGGCACCCTCGGCTTTTGCAACGTTAGCACCTGATACCAAGGCCTCATCCTTGGGCTCATTTATGAAAGAAACTCTGGAATGAAAGACCTTAATTTCCAACCCGGAGGAGCCGGAACCAAAAAAGGAAAAAATTAATCACGTGATGTTTTCAAGGCGTCAAGCCGCAAAACACGTGCTGTTCTCAAGCCCGAAGGGCGCAAAGGACGAAAACACGAAAGCCTCAATGTCTTTTATTTCGTGCTTTCAATCTTTCGCGCATTGTAGCACCTATTCGAACCGAATCCGACAGCCACCGATTCCAATCGTATCTCCGCCTCGGAGTTTTTCTTCCGGGCCCGCCTTTTTCCCGTTTACAGTCGTCCCCTTTCCTCCGGCTTTGTTGATGAGGTAGTGTTTGTCGCCCCTGACCATGATGTAGCAGTGGATGTTGGCCACCAGGCGTCCGGAGATCTGGACGTCGCAGCTTTCGTCCTTTCCAAGGGTAAATGACGATTTTCCCCTCAGGGAAAACTGTTTGGGCGCGGCTTTACCCTCGATCACTGTCAGCCTTCTTGGCGCGACAAAAACAGTTCCTTCATAATCCGTCATCATTTCGGGCAACGCCTCAAGCTCGTTGTCCAGGGAGCGTACCATGGCATACGGGGGAAAAGTGTCATGGGAGCCCTGCCGCATGACCAGTCGAAATTTGCCGATTTCGATCCTGTCAGACGACGTCACCCTGGTGGGTGCGTTGATCTTTTTCCCGTTGACCCGCGTTCCATTGGTGCTTTTGAGGTCCGTGAGGATGAACTCGCCGTTTTTCATTTCCATAATCGCGTGGCGCCGGGACACGGCCGTGTTGTCCAGATTCACATCCGCGGTTTTTCCCCTGCCGATATGAACCTTGTCGCCTTCCTGAATCCAGAATTTTTCCACTACCCTGTCTTCAATCATCACATGCCATTGTGCCATTTGTTTTCCCTCCGACGCTTCAAATTCCGACCCTTTCAGGGTTACCTTCCGATCATACTACCAAAATGGGACGTCAATTCGTGCCACATCGCCGGTATGGCGCGAGTATACAGACTGATCTGCCCGATATGGTCCAGGTACACAAGAGCGGTTGCGACAAGCAGTCCCAACAGGACAAAGGTGGGCACCAGTCTGCGTATGGGCCGCCTTCCAGTGGACCGGGCCGCAGCCTGGGCTGCTCGCATTTGTGCCCGGCGGGCTTTTTCTCGTTTTTTTTGTTGTTCATGGATGGTCAGCAAGGCTTCAATGTCCACCAGGATCTCGTCCATGTTGTTGTATTGAAGCCCTTGTACATCACTGACCATTCGCTTGACCATTTTCTGAAGATTTACAGGGAGCAAATTGAAAGGATGGTGCGGTACAAGCTTTCCATCTTTCCAGACGGGCAACACCCCGGTCAGCATTTGATACAGGATAACACCCGCCGCAAAGATGTCGCCCTGAACGGATTTTTCCTGAGTGCGCCGTCCGTACCAGTTTTTGGCCTCTTGCCCGGACCGGTAGTGTTCGTCCAGGCCGAAATCCGTGATTTTTATCTCGCCATCCTGAGAGAAAAGGATATTGCTGGGTCTGAGGTTACCGTGGATGATCCTGTTTCTGTGGGCAAAGGAGAGGGCTGCGGCGATCTGCTTGGCCATCTTCAAAGCGGTCGGCCAGGCATAAGGCCTGACCAGGCGATCCTTGAGCGCCCCTCCGCTCAGATATTCCATGACGATGATGAAGAGCCGTTCGTCTCCGGATGAGCCGAGAATATTGACGATGTTCCGATGCTTCAGATTCGTCAGTATCTTGGCCTCGTTGAGTCCGGCCGTGGTCTTGACTCTCTTTTTGATGACCATAAGGCGCTGGTCGATTCTATCCTGGTAGAGGTAAACCGCACCGAAGTCGTCTTCCTTGATGACGTCAAGCAGGGCGAATTTCTCTCCGACATTCGACAGGTCCGTCTTTGCGCGCTGTCGTTGGGCGCTCGGCAGGTGGGCCCCCTGAAGCACCTGCAAGAGGCGGTCCTTGATGTCATCGGCGCTGGAGAATCGCTTGGCGGGCTCGGGTTCAAGACATCGCAGGATCACGTGCTCGAGAGGCTCCGAGATGGACGGCTCGAGTTGTGACGGCGGACGAAAACGCCCGAGGGGCTTGGTACCCGTAAACAGCTCATACATCATCGCACCCAGCGAATACAGGTCACTCGCAGCGGTTACGGCATGGCTGGCCGTGCGCTGTTCCGG
>JAFDGP010000344.1 GCA_019309245.1 Deltaproteobacteria bacterium
CTGAAAGACCAAATCGAAAAGAAGAAAATCAATCCCTTGTGGCTTGCCGAGATTGAGGCCAGGGACAACCTTTTTCCAGGGCTCGACTATCGTATCTTTGCACAGGGATTACGTGACCAAACCGCACAGGTCCGCATTTGAGGCATGACGCCATGTACATTATTATGATCACCCCGGAATGTGCTCCGGTCGCCAAGGTCGGCGGCCTCGGCGACGTTATTCAGGGCCTTTCCCGAGAACTGGGACTCCGGGGAAATGCCGTGGAAATCATTTTGCCCAAGTACGACTGTATGCGCTACGACCGGATCTGGGGGCTGTGCAAGACCTACAGCGACCTGTGGGTGCCTTACCACGATCAACACATCCATTGCGACGTATATTTCGGGTTTGTGGAAGGGTTGAAGTGTTTTTTCATCGAATCCCATTCAGACAAGAATTTCTTCGATCGGGGTCTCTATTACGGCCACCATGATGACTGCGAACGGTTCGCCTTTTTCTGCAGGGCGGCCCTGGAGTTTATGCTCAAGTCCAATAAGCACCCCGATATCATCCACTGCCATGACTGGCAGACCGGCCTGGTCCCGGTGCTCCTTTTTGATCTGTACGCTTCCATGGGTATGACCCACCAAAGGGTTTGCTATACCCTGCATAATCTGAAACACCAGGGCGTAAACGGCGAGCACATTCTCCGGCAGGTGGGGCTAAACCCGGCTGACTATATGAATCAGGATCGGCTCCAGGACAATTTTAATCATCAGGCCATCAATTTAATGAAGGGCGGCATTGTCTACGCCAACTTTGTGACCACGGTTTCTCCCCGGTACGCCGAAGAAATCAAGAACACGGATCTTGGCTGCGGGCTCCAGCACACCTTGCATGTGCACAGTGGAAAGTTCGGCGGCGTGCTTAATGGGATTGACTACAATGTATGGAACCCGGAGATTGATCCACACATCGCCGGCCGGTATTCGGTCGAGACGATTGACGACAAGTACCGAAACAAAAAAGCCCTGCGGCGTCGGCTATGGCTCCGGGATGACTTTAAGCCGGTCGTGGCCGTGGTCAGCCGTCTGGATCATCAAAAAGGGGTGGGCCTGATCAAGCACGCTGTTCAGCACTGTTTGGGCCATGGGTGCCAGTTCGTCCTGCTGGGTTCCAGCCCGGACCCAAACGTCAACAACGAGTTCTGGGCATTGAAACATGCCCTGAACGACAATCCGGACTGCCATCTGGAAATTTCCTACAACGAAGAACTGGCCCATCTTATCTATGCCGGTGCCGATATGATCCTCGTGCCGAGTGCGTTTGAGCCATGCGGACTGACCCAAATGATCGCGATGAAATACGGCACGGTTCCCGTCGTACGAAACACGGGGGGGCTGGCTGACACCGTGTTTGACGCAGACTATGCCCCGCGTCCCTATCATGAACGAAACGGTTATGTCTTCAACGACCTGGACAACCCGGGCCTGGAATCGGCCCTGAATAGAGCCGTCGGCATGTGGAATGTCTACCCCCAGTATTTCCGTGAATTGATGGCCAACGGCATGCGCTATGACTACTCCTGGAACCATCCGGCAGAGCACTACTTGAATATCTATAATTATATCACGGAATAAAGGTCCTTTTTAGCGTCCGGCCTTGAAGCCCGATCGATATCAATGATCTTTTCATCAAACACGTAGTCTTTTGTCTCATACTTTGTGATCCGCATCAATTTTCGGGTTATTTCCCCCATCCGTTGAATCTGTTCTTTGATTCTTTTGAGATCTTCAGACCAGGGGCCGCTTTTTTTACTGCTCGCCATCACCAGTTCACAGTGAGTGAAAACCGCCTGCATGGGCTGGTTCAGTTCGTGGCATACAGCACCGGCCATCTCAATGACCCCCTGCAATTTCTCTTGTTGTAACCGCTGTTCTTCCGCGCGCTTGTGTTCCGTCATATCCATCAAGTCTTCTACAATCCCGATTAATTCCCCGTCAGTATCTCGAAACGCCGTTGCCGTAACAAGACAGGGAACGGTTGATCCATCAGGCAGTTCTTTTTCAATCTCAGCTCTAACGCGTTCCTCACCGCCCAGGATCCTGGTCAAGGGGCATTCCGGCGTATGGCAACCCTCCCCGGGGAAGACCTTATAACATTTCCTGCCGACCGCCTCCTCTTTCGTCCTACCTGACAGCCCGATAAATGCCTCATTAATGCGAAGGGCCTCAAGGTCTGTGCCGATCACCCACATTCCGTTGCCGGAGGTATTATAGATTTGATTCAGCTTCATTTCGGCAAACTGGGCTTCCACAGCCATTTGGTTTGCACGGGCTATGGCGGCCTCCAGGTTTTGATTGCTGGTCTTTAGATCCCGATTGGCGGCCCTCAACTTTTCCTCTTTTTCCTGCAGGACCCTCTGGGCCTGCCTGCGCTCCCGCACCTCTGACTGTAACCTCAGGTTAAAGGATTTGAAATTTTTGTTGAGTCTTGTAATCATGATCGTAGCGCCTGCCAGCACGACAAACATCCCGAAAATCATCAGTATCCAATGCCAGTAGTGGCTGAGCACATCAAGAAGCGTAACTTCTCCCAGGTTTCGGTAGGGGCCGACCTTCAGCTCCCGCAAACATTCACGGACGGATTGGTAATTCAATGGGATGGTCCAGCCGGCACATCTTGCGGCCTTTGCTGCGGGAGAATCCGGAGGCATCTTGAGAAGCGCTATGGCCATTTGCTTGGCCAAGGCATCAGAGGTATGTTTGACCTTGGCCATCGGCCACTCCGGATATAAACAGGTGGAACAGACAAACGGTACCTCCTCCGTCCCGTGACGATATCCAATAATGGAAA
>JAFDGP010000028.1 GCA_019309245.1 Deltaproteobacteria bacterium
TCCCCGAAGGGCCAAAAAAACGAAGATCAAAATGGATCTGCCCACGCTGAAGCCAAGTGAAGGGTTTCAACCAGCGTTTTTGTCCAACACGCTGCAATCATGCCATAAGAGTCCAATCTTCGTTTTTTTGGCGGTGGATTTGGGAACGAAGCGGGCTTCCTACCGTCTAATCCACGCCTGCCAGTCGCAAGAGTTCTTTGAGTGTTTTAACATGGTTCTTTCTCAGGATGCCGATTTGCCTTTGAAAGATCATGGCTGTTGCAAAGGCATCTCCATAGGCATCATGCCGGTGAGGCATACTGATTTTAAACTCTTTGGCCAAATCATCCAATCCGACATGATCAGCACCCTGCATGGAGGCCTTCACAGGATCCTCCATTTCCTTGATCGCGCTGGCCAACAGAGCCGTATCCACAGTCGGGTTAGCCATACCCGCCCCGAAATGTTGCTTCAACGCATGATTCAAAAACCGAAGGTCCAGCGCAACATGATGGCCTACCAGCACATTCCCACCGCAAAACTCAAAAAAACGAATCAGCACATCAGGCAAGACCCCCACAGGGTGACTGCTTAGTATCCCGGGCGTCAAATGATGTATTTTTACGGATTCACGAGGGATTTCTCGATCCGGCTTGATGAGTTCGTAAAAACTTTCTGAAAGATCCACCCGACCCCGCACCATCCGGATGGCAGCCAACGAAAGTAGCGAATCTCCTTGCTCAGGATGGAATCCGGTTGTTTCCGTATCAATGACAACAAAACCGGCATCTTGGATCGAACGATTTGTGTCAAGTTTTTTGACTTGATCATAGGCGGTTTTCAGCTCCATGGGAACATGGGCACTGCGTAGCTTTTTCTCATAGATCCTTTGTTTCAGTGATTTGATCAGCATGATTCTCACGCCTTCTATTGATCAGCAACAAACCGTCGAGGCTCACCTTTATCCCGCTTCAATGCCATTGCTTTATCTTCTCGACCCGGAATCGGAATCGAAGCAAATCTTTCCCTTGCTCTTTTAAGACAACGACTTCAGGGTATAACAGCACGCAAGCGGCCAGATGATGTTGCGATGTCACGTTTTAAGGTCATGACTCTTTCTGTGCACCCGTTTAACGAAGGAACGGATGACCCCAAAACTTTCTGTGAACAATCTTTTTTCGTCTGCACAACATTGTTGGGGGTCCAACGTCCACTGCGTCCCGTCAGACTCCTGGAGGCTTCGCCGCAATCCGGTCTCGACAATCCACGTATAAACCGCCTTCAGATCGGCCCCCAACTCTTTTGGCAGCATTTTTTTCTCGCAAAGCGCATCGATCCGCGACAGGGTACCGAGCGCTGTTACCCCGCCAGCCAGGGCAAACGCTCTCACCGCGTCTACCAAAGGTTCGAGTACCTCCTTTTTTAATTCAAATTCTTCTCTAAATCCCCGGGGAGTCAGGACCAGGTCGCCGTAAAAACCCTTCGGAATCTTATCCGGGTCGTTCAGCCGGGTTAACCGCATGACAAAATCCTGATTCCGGGCTATTTGCTCAAACACGAACTCGCGAAGCGCGTCAACCATACGCCATTGTTCCAGAACACCCCTTAAGTCAAAGATTCGAAGCGTCTCAGAATCCAGAGCCGCATTGCCGGATATCTGCTCAAGGATCTTGTGGCGCCATTCGGATTCGGAAAGACACAGCACTTTGCCCCGAACGTCATCCAGCAGCCCGCATTGCAATAGCCCCTCTTTTACCTGGTTCGAAAGCTTTTGCAGATAAGAGGCGGTCTGTCGACTATCATTTCCATCCGGATCCCGATAGATAAATCCCTCCAGGACATTTTTCCCCAACAGTGTTTCTTCGCGTCCAGGGGTCCCAAAGGTAATCCAACTAAATTCAAAGATCGGAGGTTCCTCGCCTTGTCTTCTGAGCGCTTCAATTCCGAGAACGAGCAGCCTTTTTGTCAGTGTGTCGCGAAACGCGGTCATGAGGTTCCATATTTCTTCGATCCCACCCCCTTCGGCAAGGAGGACCTTTTGAACCACAGACATATCTCGAACACAGGTCTTTAGCCCGACAACATCCTTTTGTTTATCAATGGCACCCACCACGGCGATTGGATTTGCCCCTTGGAGCACGATTAGGTCGTGCTGTGAAATCACCCCAAAAAGGGCACCATTTTTGATTGCCACCATGTGATGGCACTGATTAGCAAGCATTTTTAAAGAGGCCTCAAAGCAGGATCCCGTGTGGGGCATGGTCACCAAGGTCCGACTCATAATTTGCGAGGCAGTTACATCGCCACCTCGCTTTCGAGCCAGGACCTTTTCAGTAAGGTCGTTCTTGGTTACTATGCCTACAGGGGCCCTGCCCTGTGTTACGATTACGGACCCTACCCCGTTGAGCGTCATCAGCCTGGCGATTTCCGAAGCAGTGCTTCGCCTCTCACAGCATACCGGGACTCTATTGACCAGTCGGCTTATGCACGTGTCAAACTGGGATGAGGATGACTTCTCCAGCTGAATGCGATCAGGGAACAAATCTTTTTTCAGGCGCACATGATGACAAATCTGAACAGACAATGGTTTCAGCAATACGTCAAAGTACTGCGCGAATCCTTCGAACTGGGTGACCAAGTTTTTGAAGACCCGGGGCCGAACCAGATAACATACCATGTCTTCTTGGACCTGGGCTGTGTAGTCCGCAGCTCCGGTCAGTAAGAGCTCCGCTCCAAAATGGTCTTTCTCTGCCACATATCGTAACGTTTGTTTTGAAGCTTCCTTTTCGTTGAAGCAATGGATAACGCCGGAAAAAACCAGATATAGAAAGGTATTATCAGTGTTTCTGGGTCCGAAGACGATTTCCCCCTGGGGTACGTAGTCGATCAAAAGCGTTTTCGCCACCTCTTTCAACACGGTGTCCGGCAAGCTCCAAAAAGGGCTTACCTCCTTGAGAAATCCTTGAACTTTGTCAAGCGGCAGATCCACCATGAAGTATCCATCCCTACATTGATGTTCAGGCTGTCCCGTTGCCGGCCGATGAGCAAATACCCCTATGGGCATTCAAATCAAATGGTAATTCGGCAATTCCCATGCCAATCAGACACCCGGGGAACGTTGCGCGTTAAGAACCGGCCGGTATTTGTAAATGGGCTCAAGAGTTCTGGATACAGGTTTCAAAACCAAATTTTGGACTGTCAGGTTAACAGATTGTTTTCTTTTTGCTTTTAGTTAAAGTGGGCACTGGAGATTCATACAATCGACTCAGGGCAGTGCGTTTGGGGATGGCAGTCGCTGGTATTTTTCTTAGGATTTACAAATTGAGATAGGGGCAGTGAGTCCCTGCGCAGAATCTTCACCACCTTTCCAAACGGGGCGTTTTGCCCGAGTTGCGGGGTGCTATGCACCGTTCCCCTCTCTTGCCGTTCCGCGGTGCACTGTAGACGCCGGTGCCCATCCGTTTTTCTTTTTGATGCCTCAGTGGTCACTATGCTAAGAAAAAAACAACTCAAAAGTTTTTTGTCCCAAAACTCGCGTATTGTTCTTAATGCGTGAGCCACAATGAATTGAGTTTCTTAAGAGGGGTTCTTAAGGGGGTAAACACCAGGTCATTCAGTATGGCATGATCCACTCGTACAAGGTTAGAGGAAACAGATTCAGCTACAGCAAGGTGTTCGATGAAAAATGTTACCCTTTATACAGACGGCGCATGCTCCGGCAACCCGGGCCCCGGTGGCTACGGTGCAATCCTGGAATACGGCAAGACCACCAAAGAACTTTCGGCCGGTTTTCGCAATACCACCAACAACCGCATGGAACTGATGGCGGTCATCGCGGGGCTTTCAGCCCTTAAGGAACCTTGCAAGGTCACCGTGGTGAGCGACTCGCGTTACGTGGTCGACGCGATTGAAAAAGGCTGGGTACAAAGATGGCAAAAAAACAACTGGATGCGCAACAAACGACAAAAGGCCTTGAATGTGGATTTGTGGAAACGCTTAATGGCGCTGATGAAACGACATGACGTATCGTTTACCTGGGTCCGGGGGCACAATCGGCATCCTCAAAACGAACGTTGCGACCGCCTAGCTGTTGCGGCCGCTGCCCAACCCGATCTCCCGGACGACCTAAGAAAAGATCACGCAAGCCATACTGGTTAGGGGGGTCACGCGATTAGAGTTGGTTTCCATCCATAAATGGCCCTTTTCCCCTGAGCGGGGTTCTCCGCGGGTTTGCGACTGACGCCTTGACAACAGGCCGCCTACGGCGGTACGCCAAGGCCGCGTTTGCATCGCCTGACGGCTTATGTTAAGGTTTATTCAGATACACACCGATTGTAAGTCAAAACCCTGACGGCTTTTTTTTCAAACAGCCCAAACTTGGGTTGGGAGATCATTTCAAACGCAATGATATCTGCACGCAAGCACAGGGCATGTCTTTGGCTGTTTGGTTGCCTGATTTTTTGCCTTTGCAGCAGCATGGCCGTGGTGTATGGCGAACCCTACCGGCAGGCCTATCCCATGCCGATTGCCGAGCTGGATCAGGTTGTCACCGATTGGTTTAAGCTGCAAGGCTTTCATGTTGATCGCAGGCCGCTGGAAATGGGAGGCATTGAGTTATTTTGTCGAAAAGGAGATGAATCGGGCTGTATCGTCCTTAGCCCTCGTTCTGCCTTGGCCACCCAGCTTCGCACAACCTGGGCGTGGGGCAAAGGATCAAACGTGTCCATGCTCAAGGAGTTAAACCTTCATATTCAAGCCTACTTGAATGGAGAGACACAAAAAACACCTCCCCAGCCCCCAAAGACAGGCGGCCCCATGGTTCCCCCGCAGGTGCTGTCTCAGATCGAATCGGTAGTGTGTCTAAAAGCGGCCTTAAGCGAGGCTGACACGCAGTTCTCGGGTTTTATCGTCGATCCCCATGGCCTAATTCTCACAACCGCACACGGTGTTAAAGGGCTTGAAGAAGTCACCGTGGTTCTTTACGATGGTCGCCAGCTCAAGGGCACGGTGATCAAGATCGATCACCACCGTGATCTCGCGTTTGTAGACGTTGACGGGACGTTTTCGAGCTATATCTCGGTTGCCGACGGCCGCAACCTGCTGGGCATCGGCGAGTGGCTTTTTACTGTGGGATGTCCAATCGACTTGAGGGGAACCGTTTACGGCGGCATGGTGAACGGTCCGCCCCGGCGGGTCCACGACCAGCTCTTGTGGCAGGTTGACATGGAGATTCATCCGGGCAGCAGCGGAAGCCCGGTCTTTGATGTTGAAGGCAATCTGGTGGCCGTGGTTAAAGGCCGTTTTCGGGGGACCGACACCGTAGGCTTCCTGATCCCACTGGAAACCATCGTATTGTTTGCCAGGGATATGTAAATCATGCGCTATGGCCGTTATGAAATCGTCCAGGAAGTTGGAAAAGGCGCTATGGGGGTCGTTTATCGGGCGCACGATCCCCAGATCGACCGGACGGTTGCACTCAAGGTGTTGCGGCAAGACCGTGTGACCAGTGAAGATCTGGTGCAACGGTTTTTAAAAGAAGCAAAGGCCATCGGTCGGTTGTCGCACCCGAACATTGTCACAGTCTATGATGTGGGGCATGACCAGGGCACGATCTACATTGCCATGGAGTTTTTGGAGGGCACCCCACTCAATGAGATTATCAAGCAGGGCAACGTGTCATTGGATACAATCATTGATTTGGGAACGCAAATGGCCGGGGCTGTGGACTACGCGCACAGCAAAGGTATAGTTCATAGAGACATTAAGCCCACAAACATTATTGTGAAGGCCGACGGCCAGGTTAAGATCACAGACTTCGGAATTGCCCGCATCGAAGATCCTTCTGCGACACAGCAAACACAAGCCGGGGAAATTCTCGGCACGCCCGTGTACATGTCTCCCGAGCAGGTTATGGGGAAAACTGTGGACGGCCGGTCCGATCTGTATTCCCTGGGGGTCATTCTATACGAACTAGGGACCGGGACGCGCCCTTTTGGGGGAAACAACCTGGCTGCCATATTCCGGGCGATTACGCAGGATGTGCCAGCCGACCCTATCACGGTAAATCCCTCCCTCCCCCAGTCGCTCTCGGACCTGGTCATCAAGAGCCTTGATAAAAATCCTGAAAAACGCTTTCAAACGGGAAAGGCCATGGCCACAGCGCTTAAGAGGTGTATTGCCTCGCAAGGGACCTCGGAAGTCCCCGCTCAACCCGAGGAAAGACCCCGGTCAAGGATGCCTTTACTCCTGGGGCTGGCGATTATTGTGTTGGTGGCCGTTGGCGCCGTGTCATACTCTTTGTTTTCAGGGCCAAGGCCTGAAAACAATAAACCATCTGATCTTGCCGTTTCTGCTCAGGCGCTTTTAAAGGTGCAAAGTGCACCGGCCGGAGCGCAGGTCTATGTGGACGGCGTTTTCAAGGGGAAATCCCCTTTGAATCTTGAACTACCCTTGGGAAAACATGAGGTTCGGATGAATTTGCCGGACCACTATGAATGGGAAGCACAACTCCAGTTACGCGAGGCCGGTGAAACGCCGCTTTTTGTGCGGTTAATCCCGATGGAAGCCAACAACCCATGATATGCGGAGGAATGGACCAATGAAATACGGCATGAAAACCCTGGTACTCTCTGTCGCGATGCTGGTCGGACTGTGTGGAGGAACATGTCTTGGAGGGATCACCTCCGGGCAGATGGCCCCTGTTTTTTCATTACAGGATGTCAGTGGAACACATTATGACCTGACGGAAATGAAAGACAAGCCGATGATCGTTTTATACTTTTTCGACGCTCAATCCAGGCCGAGCCAGGAGGGGCTTATGAGCCTTGATCAATTGGCCAAGCGGTACGCGGATGCGGATTTAAGGGTATGGGGCATCACCCTATCTACAAAGTCCCAGGTAAAGGCGTTTGTAGACAGGGCTCATCCCGGATTTCCCGTTCTTATGGATCACGGCGGTGTCAGCGATCTGTATGAAGCCAGGCTCATTACCCCGACGGTTTGCGTTGTAGGGCCGGGTTTGATGATCATGGACTATTTTCAAGGGGGGGGCAAGACCACGGAGATCATGCTGGTGCGCCTCGCCGAAAGGACGCTGCAACGCAAACAGACCATGCTGGCCAAAGCTATCAGTGACGAGGTGGTCAAGAAGAACCCCGACAACGTCAAGGCCCGCACGGTCAAGGCCTATGCCGCCCTGAAGGACGGTGATCTGGACGAAGCGGAAAAGTCGTTTAAGGCGTTATCGAAAAAGCCCGGCAAAGGCGAGGTCTTGGGAAAAGAAGGGCTTGCTGCAGTCTACGCGAAAAAGGGCAAGACCCAAAAAGCGCTGACCCTGGCCCTAGAGGTGGAACAAAAGGCCCCGGAACGGGCCTATGTGCATGTGGTTAAGGGCGATCTTTTGTTTAGTCAGAATAAGAAAAAAGAGGCGGAGGCTGAATATAAAAAGGCTGTTCAAAAGCAGTCGGCTGAGCCATTTCAAAAAGCACTGGCTTATAACAAACTGGGCCGTTTCAATGCCAGTATAGGGAAATATAAAAAAGCCAGGGAACTCTATGACCAAGCTGTAGAACTCGATCCATATTATATTGAGGCAACATCGAACAAGGGCATGACCTACGAAAAAGAAGGCCGGTGGAGTGACGCCCTTCAGGCCTACAGAAAAGCGCTGACGTTGAACAAGAACGATACCTTTGCGGCGGTGCTGGCAAGAAAGGCCGAGGAAATGCTGGCGGTCCAGAAAGATATTGCTCAAAAGAAGCGTATCGACAAGCTGGTCAAAGACCTCGCCGCCCGTTATCGGAAACAGAAAAAATCGGACAAGTTACCGCAGGACACCTGGACCTCCCGTCCGATGGTGATGACTTTTGTGGATTTTCAGGAGAAAGGCGGTTTGGCCGAGCGAGATGGATTTTCAACCGTTTTGACCACAGAACTCTCCGAAAAGTTGAACGCCACGGGGCGCGTGAAAGCGGTTGAACGGGTCATTGTAGAACGCCTCTTGGAGGAACTGAACTTGGGCTCTTCCGAACTGGCTGATCCGGAAACGGCCTTAAGGCTCGGTCAGGTGCTGGCGGCAAAGCTGATCGGGACAGGTACGCTGTTTTTTCTTCCGGACGGTACATTGCTGAGCATGCGCCTGATTGATACGGAAACATCGGCCATCCCCAAAGTGGTAACCCGCCACTTTGATACCCAGGCCTCTCTTGAGAAAGAAATTGCGACCTTGAATCGGGAACTTCTCAAGGCTATCGTGGAAAAATACCCCTTGCAAGGATTTGTGGTTCAAGCCACGGGAAACAAGGTCATGATCAATCTGGGAAGCAGGCAAGGAGTGGTCCTCGGCACCCGATTCGAGGTGATTGAAGAACAGGAGCCAATTAAATATAAAGGCCGGCTGTTACGGGGCGCCCCAAAGGCAATCGGGGCGATCGAGGTGGTGCGTGTGGAACCCGACCTGTCTTATGCCCGTGTTTTGAATCAGGATCGACCCTTTAAGACGGATGACAAGGTTCGGGAAAAACTTGCCGACCTGGTCGCTATGGAGACCTTACATGGCGCGCCATAGATTGAGACCTTTGCATAACTCGTTTGCCTCGCTTCCAGGGCAACATCTTGAGTGCCCACCCGCCCAGAAGTCGGGCCGTTTTGCCGAAAGGCGATATGCCGATGAACCTACTCGGCCTCTCGCAAGCCTCGGCTTGGATCATATCGGCTTGAGGGAAGACAGCCCGACTTCTGGCGGTAGGTTGTGTAAAAGTCTCAGATTCCATCGGGCCTGGACGACGATCATTCTTGTCATTTGGGCTGCAGGGTGTGCCGTTATCCCGGAGACAACCCACCGGGGCGAAGCCGTCGCCGTGTGGGACCTGGAAAATCTTACGCCGTCAGCCCCCGGCATGGTGAATTTGGGAGAAGCTCTGGCAGCAAAGATTATCGAAACCCTGAAGGAAACAGGGAAGGTCCGGGTCATTGAACGCCAGCGGTTGATCCTCGCGCTTGAAGAGCTCAACCTTGGAAGCAGCGTCTTGGTAGACCAGGAAACCCGTTTGCAGATCGGCAAGATGGTTGGGGCGCGGCTGATGGTGTTCGGGGCCTATCAACGGATTGCCGACACTATGCGCCTCGACATCCGTTTGGTGGAAGTCAATACTGGCAAGGTGATCAGGGCCGCCAAACAACTCGTCTCGGGAAGCAGAGTGGGCCCGTGGCTTGAGGCGGCACAAAAAGCAGCGAAGAATCTTTTGTAGACAGCAAGTCAGCTCCTGCGAATGGCTGTTAAAATCGGCGCCGCCTGAAGCTACTCCTTCTTAACTTGTTTCGCAATGCAGCGCATTCTTTTTGCTTTCTGGTGATTCCGCCGATATCCGAGCCTCCTCCCGAGCTTCCGCCGCCTCCAGCAGGCCGGTCGGTTCGAAATATCTCGGCGATTTCCCCTTTTATCCCTTGCGAAAGGCCGAAATCCGGATCTTCTTTCAGCGATTGGTCCAATAGATCTTGGGCGTCTTTTAGATGACCTTCATCGCTTTGCTCGATAGCGCCGAATAGATGCAACAGGGCATCCATGCTGCCCGTCATGGGTTCTTTCAGCTCCGCTTCCAGCGCGGGAGATAATTCGATTTTAAGGAGCCTGATGATTTGAAAAAGCAAGTCCTTTTCCATCCGGAACAGCTCATCAAGGAGCTTTCCCTTAACCATGGGTTTTCCCAACATGTTCTCAGTCATCACATTCAAAAGGCCGGATTGCACTGCGAAGTCATTGGCGTGTTCCCGCACGATGTCTCCACCGACCACGAGGTTGGCCCCCAACAGCCTGGCTACCCGCGGTTCTTGATCCGGGAGAACCAGTCCGGATACGCCGAAGCCGAGTTCCTCCACCAGGGCTTGAATCCTGGCCCTTTCTACCAGTTGAATCTCCTTGACCTTCGAAAGATCCGTCATCAACATGATGGCCAGTCCCTTCTGGAGCAGTTTGAGTTGGTTCCAGCCCGTCTTGTTGTGGAAGTACAATACGGCCAGGGTCCTCTCAGCAGCCTGGCGGGTCGTTAGGGACTTTTCCTGTTGAATGGCTTGTCTTGCCCAGGCCCTGACCGCGTTGTTCACAATCTGGCCGCCCCAGCAGGCTCTCACCCCGTTAAGCCAGAATAAGACAGCACAGCCCGACAGGATGAGTGCTAAATGGACTTTTGAAGAGACCAACTTCATAAACCGTGACTGTGTCATTTCTTGGTACCTAGGTATTGGGTCAACCTTCCGCTGCCGCCTTGATCAAGTCTTCACGTAATGGATCCGGGATATCTTTCAGAGCCTCCTGCTCGACAATTTCCTGGAAGGCTGGAATTCCGGAAAGTTGGGTGACCTGCTGAATAAAGTCATCGGGAGGAAGGAATGTCTGCACTGGTGCCTTCAGTATAATGACCGGAAGCCCGCCGAATTCCGGCAGCTCCCGGGTTTCCACGTGGTAACGTAGGTCTTCAAAAAGACTTGTCAAAGCGGGATAATGTTCCAGAAACACCACAATGGCTAAGTGGTCGATCAATGCCTGCCGCATATCCTCCGGTTGACGTGTCTCCTTTCCAGAGATCATGGCATGTAACCGGGTCAACGGGCATTCGCTCCGATAGGAAAGGACCCACTTGGTGGGACAGGTGATTTTGGTTTCCTTGTCGTTGGCCCCGCCGTGAAGCGTATATTGCAGGGGCGTGCCTTCCAGGTGGTTGGATATCGGGGCCAACGGTGCTGGGAGCTTTTTGGGCAGTTCGAAGGGCCCCCCGCAAACCGCTGCATAGTGTTCCTGTAACTCAGCGAAGGCCTTGTCAGCCCCCGGGACATCCTGCATCGACGAGCTTTTGATATAGCTGCCGAACAACTTCCTTGGAACGAAAAGGGGTCTGAGCACGGAGAGGTGATTCTTGAGGCGCTTTTCTAAGGCGTCGGCGATTTTTTCCGTGGCTTTCCGAAGCTGCAGGAATTCCTGATTGTCCAGACTCTTTCGAGCGACCTGCTCCTGTCCCATAAGCTTCCATCCATTTTATTTGAGATTCTCATATGTTGAATATCAGATTTTCCTGGGATTGTCAAAGCAAATATCCAAAATAGACCGGCCCATCATTTCAGGGATACCGCAAAAACCTCGCTATTGTCTTCCTGGGTATAAGCGCCAAATAAAATCGACTCCGGAAATCCCTGAACCTTCACAAAATAGGATGTCTCCCCATCCAACGGATTTTGGACCGCCCAGGCTGTATATTCCTTATCGCCCAAGGTCAACTTCAGTCCTTTCATCGGATAGTTGAGCACGGATTTTTCCGGAAGCCTGCCCTTCGGGCCAATCCCATGAAATACAATTTCAGCGTCAGAAACGGCAAACATCGCTCCCGACCAAGCCCCTGCACCCGGCCCCACCTCAAACCACTGTCCGATATGTTCGTTGCCGTAAAGGTCCAAGCGATAGGCCAGGTCTTTTTGTCCTTGAGGGGTACGATGGGCCTTGGCGACCAACTTCGGACCTGTCGCAGCGCCTGAAACCGGCAAGACGTCCACACCTTTCAGAGGGGTCGGCAGGGCCTCCGGCAAAACCGTTTGTCCTTCCAGTTGCAATACCACGATAGGAAAATCAGCCCCCCTTTCGGCTTGAACCGTTATGGCCAGCAAGGACAGCCCATAACGCAAGGCAGGACTTTGAAAATCCTCTTCGGTACCCATGATGGCCCAAAGCACCACATCTTTGTCCGCCAGCGCAGATCGGGGCTTTATCCAGGCCAGCTTTTCCAGATCATCTTCCCAAAAATGTCCCGAAGGCTTCAATCCATAGGCCTTCAGTTGGGCCATGACTTTCTTGACCTCTTCTTCAGCTCGAACCAATGACGTGAGCCATATACTTTTCATGATTACGCCCCCCCTTCGTGCCCTCGTTCGTACCGGTCCACAAGCCCAAACGGATATCAGAATCAAAAAATCCTCCCGGCCTCTCCATGCCTGCCAAGCCCTTATCATCTGCAGGCTCATTCGGTCAACCCAATACCGCGCTCTTTTACCCAAAACCGCTTTGGTCAAGTTCAAGGATGGCGATCCGCCTGCGGCGGAGAGCTAGACGCACAGAAATGGGGAGCAAGGGAATGTTTTCGAAGGTCTCGCAATCATCGGTGGGCACCAGCTAAGACATTCCATGAAGAACAGGGAAGAAAGTGGTGGAGATGAGGGGGATCGAACCCCTGACCTCGGCATTGCGAACGCCGCGCTCTCCCAGCTGAGCTACATCCCCACAACCGTCGAACAGGCTGCAATACGACGCGGAGCCTTGTTGTTGGTCCCCAGTCTTTACGAGGCAATCCGCTCCGCAGCTTGAATAAATTGTAGTTTACCCCGACCCGGTTGAAAATGCAAGGAGATTTCCAGGATAAGTCAAGCACATGCTTGTCCTTACGGGCCGCCTTATCCTCACGTTTTACGTGGAATAAAACGCCCTGATTTTTTCCACAACATAGGCCTGCTGGTCGTCGGTCAGCTCCGGATAAACCGGAAGTGCAAGGGTCCGGGATGCGGCATCTTCTGCTTCCGGGAAATCTCCTTTCTTGCCGTTCAGATCTTTGAAACAGGGTTGAAGGTGCATCGGGACCGGGTAATAGATTTCTGTGCCAATGCCCTGTTCCTGAAGGTATGCCTTCAGGGCATCCCGCCGGTCCGGCACTTTGATGACAAACTGGTTGTAAACGTGGCGACCGAGAGTCTCCGCCGGCAGGGTAACCAACCCGTCAAGCCCGGCTGCTTCAAACAACATCCGATACATCCTTGCATTGTTTTGACGGGCCTGGGTCCAGTGCTCCAAAAAACGCAGTTTGACCAGGACAACCGCGGCCTGAAGGGCATCCAGCCGGAAGTTGCCGCCGACAACCTCATGATAATACTTGGGATGCGAACCATGCACGCGCAGGATTCTGAGTTGTTCGTTGAAGGCCTTCCGGTTTGTGGTGACCACCCCGCCGTCGCCACAACCGCCGAGATTTTTAGATGGAAAAAACGAAAAACACCCGAAATCGCCCATGGAACCGGCGCGTTTTCCCCTATATTCGGCTCCAATGGCCTGAGCCGCGTCCTCGATGACGAACAGCCCCCGGGCTCCGGCCAGTTCCAGGACCGGAGCCATATCACAACACTGCCCGTAAAGGTGAACCGGAAGGATCGCCTTGGTTTTCGACGTAACCCGATCTTCCAGGGTCTCCGGGGCCAAGTTATAGGTGTTCGGGTCAATATCTGAAAACACGGGCACCGCGCCAAGCCGTACAATGGAGCCTACCGTGGCGAAAAAGGTATACGGTGTGGTAATGACTTCATCGCCGGGGCCGATACCCGCCGCCATCAATGCGATCAATAGCGCATCGGTTCCCGAAGAAACCCCCACGGCCCATTCGCTTTGGCAATACGTGGCCATTGCGGCCTCAAGTGCTTCGACCTTCGGCCCCAGGATGAAGCGTTGTTCTTCATAGACCTCAAGCGTCGCCCGGATGATTTCTTCTTTGATGGTCCTGTATTGCGCCTTCAGGTCCAGCAGGGGAACATACATTTCGGTGGCTCCCGATGGGTATTACAAATCGACGATGGTGCGAGCTGTGTCAGGGTACAACCCAACGACAAAAAAAGGATGGCAGGGACTTCTGCTGTAGGACCAAAGTCACGGCCTCGGTAAGGAAAGGTCGCCGGATAGGGCAACTGTTACCTACAGTTGAGCTGCCGAATCGGGCAAAAGTTTTCCTCCAGGCGCTCTGCCATCCAACTTTTAATGATAGTCGATCAACATAACGTCGTGCAACCCTTTTTTTTGAAATCCATACACCTACACACCGGCAATCGTATGCCGACTCCCGACAGTGGGCTGTGCAAAGCTCTCTCACACGAAAAGCTACGCCGGAAACGGTGTCACTTCTAGATTCTCACCGGCAGAGCCGGTGGATTGTGCACGAATTTAAGGATCAGTTTACCTGAGCGATGACTACGGTAATGTTGTCCTTGCCTCCGGCCTGATTGGCCAGCGCGATCAAGGTTTCTACCTTCTTGGCGGGCATCTCCCCAGAGCTCAGGACCTGTTTAATCGTTGCGTCACCCACCATATCGGTCAATCCATCAGAACACAGCAGGAACTGATCACCCCGGAAAATCCTGCCTCTTAGCAGATCCAAGGCCACGCTTTCCTTGACACCGACCGCCCTTAAAATAATGTTCCGCATCGGATGGGTCTTTGCCTCATCCGGCGTGATGACCCCCTGGTCCACCTGTTCTTGTACCAGGGAGTGGTCGCTGCTGAGCTGTTTCAAATCGCTATTTCGCAAGCGATACGTTCGGCTGTCCCCCATGTGTCCCAGGACAAATCCATCCGCGGAAAATGACACGATCTCCGCCGTACATCCCATTCCCTTGTGGGCGGGATGACGGCTCACATGCGCCAGAATCCTTTCGTTGGCCGTCACAAAGGCTTTCTGCACCAACGCCACCCTTTGTTCTCCGGGCTCCCCGTGGGCGTTCGAGAAAACTTCCAGGGCGGCCTCGGTAAAGATACGACTGGCCAGCTCGCCCGCTGCTGCCCCGCCCATCCCGTCGGCTACCACGCAAAGCCCTAGGTCCGCACGAACCGCAAAAGCATCTTCATTGTT
>JAFDGP010000345.1 GCA_019309245.1 Deltaproteobacteria bacterium
CGAACGTATCGGTTACCTTCAGGACGATGTTTCCGCTCTCAAAGTCGCCCATGATTGGGTCTACCGCTGCCCCAGCACCGAGCATAGATGTGACTGACTCGATATCGCTCTTGCGACGGAGGATCATCGGGCCAGCCTGCCCAGCCCTGCGAACCAAGACGAGAGTCTTGATCTGCGCCGGTGGGCAGAAAGCCCACCAGGGTAGGTTCGGCGCGGTCCCAGCGATGTATGGATCCTCGATGGCGGTGAATGTCCCACGTACCACGTTGGCTGCATTGGTCGCCAGTTCTGGCACAAGTTCGGAGCTTTGGATCTGTGCCACGGTATCCTTGAGCCCTGAGTGGTAGACGATGAAGTTCATCGGTGTCAGGATGCGTTTGTTTCTGGCATCTACTCTCTGCCCGAAGGCCATCCGCGCCGAGCTGATCCTCGCGGTCGTTAATCGCCCGTTGGTCGAGTACAAGGCCCCCAGACCTGTGAGCCGGGCGATGGATGTGGCGTTGGTGTAGAACCTGGAAACGTACTCCTCCAGAGTCCTCCGCGCCGCACGTCCCATCATCACAGCCACATCATCGAAGTAACCCAGATCGTCGTTGATAAGAGCCTCGTGGGAGAAATCGAACTGCTTTTCCCATCGATACACCTTCCACTGGCGCTTCGTGGCGTCCAGGACGCTTCCTGCCCTCGGAGGACCCTTCTCCCCGACGTACTCTAGGTTATCCACGCCGCCCCGGTTCTGATAACGGTTGACGTTCAGGTAGTTGGGGACAGTGTCGTTATGGACCAGGGGTTCGAATGCAAAGGTTTGTTCCTGATAACTAGGCAACGATCGCCTTTGAACAAACTCCTGGATCGCGTAGGTGAAGTCAGCGGAAGTCATCACCTCCGTTAACTCCTCGTTGCCATAGTCCGCAAACCCCGAGAGATTGCGGTCCAGTACACCGAACATGCTGTCGATCTCAGCCAACCGCTCTGTGGATGGATTGGTCAACATGTTCTTGCGCGTTTCTTGCAGCATCCAGATGATTTTTCTCATGATAATCCTCCTATGCCAACTCGCGGAATCCGGCCACGAGCATCACGCAGAACTCCTGTTCCACATGCTCGTTAGCCAGTGCCGTGTCGAAGGTCGCTGTGGCCCTTGCGCCCCCAGCGAGCCCGTCGGCGATCTCGTCCTGGCAGTACCACAACACGCCCGCCAGGGGGTTCTCCACGTCGTTCCAGTTCAGTGGCGACATGGACAATGTGACGCCTGCTGCGAGGTCAGCGCTGTCGTCCACATAGACGGGCTGGCCGACCTGAGGCGTTGTCTCGTACGTATTTGGCGCATGGCCCGAATACGTCAGGATGTTGGAAACGTATTGGCGCACGATGTAACCGTGCGCGATGTTCAACCGCACCCTGTCCGTCGCTGTGCCCGCTGTGGTGATGTCGCAGGACACCACAACGCCAGTCACGTTTAACGGCCTGGAGGGAGCCGCGTATTCCCCAACTGCGACGACGGGGTGGCATCCCTCGAAAAGCTGATCCTTGGTCCCAGATTCGCTCCGGTCGTCTACGGGCCACAAGTCTGATTCCTGGCAGTCTACGACTATCAGCGGCCCCGACGATCCCTCCCAATCCGAACCCGATTGAAATGTTGCTGGCATCCTACACCTCCAATCCGACTGTTTTCATGATCCTGTCGAAGCGCATGTCTCGCTCTTTCAGGATATCCTCGCGGGATTTCTCGCTTGGCCCTTGCCCGAACGGCTTCCCGCTACCTACTAGCTTCTTGACGTAGGCGATCTCCTCCTGAACGGCGTCGCTCAGCTCCTGCTCGGATTGATAATCCGCTTCGCTGAGCCGGGCTTTGGACGCGTCCGGCAGGTTCGTCTTGTCGAGAGCCTCCTTGACTGCGCTTGCCTCCAGGAAGGTCTCCTGGGGCTCCTCATTGCCGCCTTCTTTGATGTTGACCTTTTCAGCTTCCCTTTTGCCCTCATCAAGGTCGGTGTCCTTCGGTTCGTCGCTCATGTTTCCCTCCTCGGTTTCTGCCAGGGACAGCGCCCGCCCGCCTGCACCCGCCCTGGTAACGAAATCCACGGAGTCAGCCTCCGTGATCGCCTCCACAATCTTCGTTTTCCGCCCGTCCGCCTTGCCCTTTTTTGCCTTACCGTTGGCAAGGATCGAACACTCCATCTTTTCCAGCAGGCCATCAGCGTCCAATGCCATGATCCGCGTCGCAAAGTTCGGGTCATGAATGCTGACTAATCCGATGGGCGCACCTGATTCCGTGAAACCCTTGATCTCTTTGATGGTTGATACCCAAAGTCTGGTATTCTTGGGGCCATGATCACTTTCATACATCTTGGTCCCCTCAAAGACCTTGGCATCCCTCGCAAGCACTTCCTTGGGATAGTAGTGATTATCCCGTTTATTGCCGAATCCTGGCTCAATCAAGGCAACTTCAAGGTGGAGCGGAACGACTTCTGCCTGGTCCACCTCCACCAGCTTCATGGCCCTGCCTGAAGATGATTCCGCGAATTCTTCCATGTTCTCCTCCAACACAAACGACCAAGCTGGCTCCGGTTGCTTGACCTTGCGCCAAGTGTCCCGAGCCTCAAATGTGATCTTATCGTCTACCATTTTATAGGGGATTGCCCAGTTCTCGCTACCATCTCTCATAATGATGACAGTGCCCAGTACTTCGTCATCTTCAAAAACGTCTACAGGCCACATATCGGGACCTGTCTCGACAGACTTGTGCTGAAAGACCTTGTAGAACGCGTCACGGACTTTCTGTGCCTTAGTTTCTAGACCAGCCTCTTCCATGTCCTCGTAATTGGCCCA
>JAFDGP010000029.1 GCA_019309245.1 Deltaproteobacteria bacterium
GCAAGTGGGCGTCTATTATGAGAAAACACGGCCATGCCCAGATCTTTGGGCCGGGCCGCGCAGACGGTCCGTTCCCGGAACACTATGAACCGCTGGAATGCCCGGTGGAAAAGAACTTTATGAATGCCCAGCGTATGAATCCCACCGCGCCGGTCTATCATACCGAGGCCGACGAGTTCGCCTCCTGCGATCCCAGATATCCGCTGGTGGGCACCACCTACCGGGTCACCGAACACTGGCAGACCGGACTGATGACGCGCCCGCAGCCCTGGCTGCTTGAGACCCAGCCCCAGGTGTTTGTGGAAATGAGCGAAGAGCTGGCCAGGCTCAAAGGCATCAAGAACGGCGAGCGCGTGCTGGCCACCTCTGCCAGGGGCTCTCTGGAGTGCACGGCCATTGTGACCAAGCGGTTCAAGCCGTTTAAGATCGGGGGCGGGATCGTCCATCAGGTCGGCTTTCCATGGTGTTATGGGTGGCGCTGGCCGGAATCCGGCACGGAAGAAAGCGCCAACCTGTTGACACCGGCCACCGGTGATCCGAACACGAGAATCCCGGAAACCAAGGCCTTTATGGTCAATATCTCAAAGCTGTAAAAGGAGGTGATCTGTATGCCAGGGAAATCATTTTTCGTAGATACCACGCTGTGTACCGCCTGCAGGGGGTGCCAGGTCGCTTGCAAGCAATGGCACGACTTGCCGGCAGAAAAAACCGTGAACCGAGGAAGCTTCCAGAACCCGGCGGATCTCTCCTTTATGACGTACAAGCTCGTCCGGTTCAATGAAGCCGTGGTCGGGGGGAAGCTGAAGTGGCTCTTTTTCCCCGATCAGTGCCGCCACTGCATTGATCCTCCCTGCGAGGCCACGGCCGAAAATCCCAAGGCGATCTTCAGGGATGCGGCCACCGGCGCAGTGCTTTACACGGCCAACACAAAGAACGTGGACGCCCAGGCGGTCATCGACGCCTGTCCGTACAATATTCCGCGTGCCGCCAAAGACGGCACGCTGGCCAAGTGCGATATGTGCATCGATCGGGTGGAAAACGGCCTGCTGCCGGCCTGTGTGGCGACATGCCCCACCGGTGCAATGAACTTCGGCGACAGAAACGACATGCTCAACCTGGCGAAAGAGCGCCTGGCCGAGGTCAAACGCAGCCATCCCAAGGCCCGACTCCTGGATCCTGAAGACGTGCGTGTGATCTACCTGGTCACAGAGGCGCCGGTCCTGTATCACAGCTTTGCGGTCGCCTCCAACACAGCCTTCGGCATCTCGCGCAAAATGGCCATGAAACGGATGGTAAAACCGTTTGTAGACCTTGCAGCCGGCCTGGGCTGATTCCTTATACCGGTATCAAAGCACGGGAGAAGGTCTTTGATCTTCTCCCGTTTTTTTGCTATGTCAAAATGAGAATAATCAGTCATGAAAAAAGCCCCCATCACCGTAGAGGACATCAAGAAGGCCGTATCGGCAATCAAGGCGGACAGGCCGGCGTACCGTGAGTTGCTCGCATTTTACGAAATGCTCTTCCTGGCCCAGGAAACAGCCAAGGCGACCATCGCCCTGGAGCCGATCGAGATTTCCAAAGACCTGCTTTGCGCCAAGCGCGAAGGCGGACTTCCGCTGATCAGCATGGCGGACTTTGTGATCGACACGGCGGCCGCTGAGCAGCTTCTGGAACGTCTTTGTGACCTGGCCCAAGATGCCAATGCCGTTCTGGCCAAGGCCGGGGCGGGGCTCAAACAGGCCCTTTCAGAGGGCACCCTGACAGGATCGCAGCTTTTTTCAAAGATCCTGGATCAAGAGGACGCCTTCTGGGATGAGACGGCCCGCAGGATCGACGCGGAAAAACCCGCGGTGGCCTTTCTCGTGTACAACGCCGTCAAGCCGTGCCTCTCCCTGTGTGCCGAAGCGCTTTGTGCCTACCTGGACAAGGACCATCCGTGGACCAAGGGATATTGCCCGGTGTGCGGTGGCCTGCCGGTCTTGTCTTTGCTGCGCGACGAAGGAAAACGCAGCCTCGTTTGCGGGGTTTGCGGACACGAATGGGACACCAGCCGGATATTTTGTCCCTTTTGTGAAAACAAAGACCAAAAAAAGCGGCACTATTTTTTCAGCGAACAGGAAAAAGAGTACCGCGTGGATGTATGCGATGCGTGTGACACGTATCTCAAGACCCTGGACACCAGGCATGTAACCCGTCCGGTGTATTGCCCCGTGGAACAGGTCGCCACCTTGCACCTGGACATCCAGGCACAAGGCCAGGGCCTGAAAAGCGGACTGCCTCTATGGCTACAAACGTAGATCCCTTCAATCGCAGGATCACCTACCTGCGCGTGTCTGTAACGGATCGGTGCAACCTGCGCTGTCGCTACTGTGTCCCTGTCAAACACTTCACGTTTCTGGACCACGGCGAAATCCTCAACTACGAAGAAATTCTTCAGATTGTCCGGGCAGCGGCTTGCTTGGGAATCAACAAGGTCCGTCTTACCGGGGGAGAACCCCTGATTCGAAGAAACCTGGTTCACCTGATCAAACAACTGTGCGCCGTTGACGCCCTGACGGATGTGACCCTGACAACCAACGGCGTGTTCCTAAAGGACATGGCGAGGGCCATCTTTGACGGAGGCATCCACCGGATCAATGTCAGCCTGGATACGTTGGATCCCGAAAAATTTTCCCAGATCACAGGCCGAGACTGCTTTAATCGCGTCTGGAGGGGACTTCAAGAGGCCCGCGACGTGGGGTTTTCACCCATCCGAATCAACGTCGTGGCCATCAGAGGATTCAACGAGGACGAACTGGAGGCCCTGGCCCGGTTATCCATAGACGGCCCGTATCAAGTGCGTTTCATCGAGTACATGCCCATCGGCAAAGACACCTTCTGGACGCCGGAACGCTTTATTTCCGTCGATGATATCAAATCCGCGCTGGCCCCCCTGGGCCCGCTTGAACGGATTCCGTCGTCTGCAATGGATGGTCCTGCCGAACGGTACCGATTTTCAGGGGGCCGGGGCGAATTGGGTTTCATCTCCGCCATGAGCCATCAGTTCTGCCATGCCTGCAACCGACTCAGGCTGACCGCGGACGGCAAATTACGGCCATGCCTGTTTGCAGACTACGAGGTGGACCTCAAGACCCCCTTAAGAACGGGCTGCGGTCAGGATGATCTTGTGGCCCTTTTTCACCGGGCTATTGACAAAAAGCCCGGAAAACATCATGCTGCCCGCCGGGGACGGATGCAATCCGCCCGGCCCATGACGTCGATAGGAGGATAACGGGTCCCATGCAATGCCCCCATTGTGAAGGAGACTTGCCTTTCACGAAATGTCCGGCGTGCAGCCGCGAGATTCCGGATGACAGCCGGTTTTGCTGCTACTGCGGCAAGGCGTTGCCGGAGGCGCAACCCGCGGCGGGACAAGCGCCCGAAGACAGCGACTATGATTTTTCCAAGCGGATCCTGTGCAGCGACGGCACCTGTATCGGGGTCATCAATGAACATGGGGTGTGTAACGAGTGTGGAAAGCCCTATGAAGGGGAACCCACGTAGCGGATAGGATCATGTTTGAACTGAAGGTCGTGACCCACTTTTCGGCCGCCCACCAGCTCAAGGCCTTTCGTGGGGGCTGCGAGACATTGCACGGGCACAACTGGAAGATAGAGGCTTATGTGATGTCCGACGCCCTGGGCGATGCCGGTGTGGTGGTGGACTTCAGGGAACTCAAGGCCGCATTGCGAAGTATCATGGAGACCCTCGACCATAGCTTCTTAAACGACCTTCCCGCATTCAAGGACACCAGTCCATCTTCGGAAAACATCGCACGCTACGTCGCGGACCAGCTGGCACAGCGGATCCCGGACCCCCGGGTAAGGGTCAGCCGGGTCACCGCCTGGGAATCGGAAAACGCCTGCGCTACGTTTTACCCGAACACCGGAACGGCCGGCCGAATCTCACACTTATAAAGGTCTCGGGATGGAAATGACAAAAACCGATAAAGTGGACAAAAGAAAACACCCCCGGATCGATTTTCACCTGGATATCTCGTTGAGAGGGAGGAAGGGACCTCAACAAATTCGCAATTTCAGTCTATATGGCGTGTTCTTAAGGACCCGAAATCCCACCCAGTACCATGTCGGAGACCGGATTCGTGTGGTCATGAAACTGCCCAACGAAGAACACGACATGGAAGTCAACGGCCGGGTGGCCCACGTCTCGGAGAGGGGAATCGGCGTGGAGTTTCTGGATCTGGCCGTGCAGGATGCGGTGGCCATGGAGTTTTGTTTTCATGTATTCAAACACACAACGCCGCTTCCGGGAACTTAACCCTCTTAAGAAACTCAATTCAAATTGCGGCACACAGATTGAGAACAATACGCGTATTTTAGAAACTTTAAAAGATAATCACGTGCTGCTCTCAAGCACGAAGGGCGCAAATCACGAACGATTGAAAGCACGAAGTAAAAGAGATTGAGGTTTTCGTGTTTTGCGGCTTGACGCCTTGAGAACATCACGTGATAAATTTTTTCCTTTTTGGTTCCGGTTGAACCGACTTTCTCAAGAGGGGGCAATACGGGAGGCCATTGATGGAAAAGCAGACTATTGTGGTTCGCGTCAATGTGGAAATGACCGCCGCCAGCCTGCAGGCGATCGTGGCCGGCGCCAAGGCGGCCGCACGCCCTGACAACAACGGTATGTACCGGATCGACACGGCAGACAAGGTAGGCGAGATGATTTCTCGCTTCTTGATGGAAAAAGACTTTGAATCTTACGTAAAGGGCCTGAATCGCGATTAACGCCACCCCGCCTTATCCTCTGATGAAACACTCCGTAATCGACCAAACGGCGAGCCCGCCCGAACAGGATATTTTTACCATTCCTTATGAACAGGTATTGAACCCGTCCCAACTGGAGGCGGTGACCACACTGGATGGCCCCGTGCTGGTGATCGCGGGTGCGGGCAGCGGCAAGACCCGGACCCTGACCTATCGGGTGGCCCGGCTGGTGGAGTCGGGGATTCCGCCGGGCGCGATCTTGCTGCTGACTTTCACCCGAAAGGCCGCTCAGGAAATGTTGCGCCGGGCCACGGAATTGCTGGACTATCGGTGTGAAAAGGTGGCGGGCGGAACCTTTCATTCCTTTGCCAACGTAACCCTCAGGCGGTTCTCCGCGGTCATGGGGTTTGATCGGGGTTTTACCATCATGGACCGGGCCGACATGGAAGATGCAATCGCCTTTGTCGCCAGGGGCATGCACTTAGACAAGGGCGCGGGGCGTTTGCCACGCAAAAGAACCCTTGCCACCATCTTGAGCAAGGCGGTCAACAAGGGGGTCGGTGTTGAAGAGGTCGTTAGCGTGGATTACCCGAACTTCATGTTTGCAGCGCAAACCCTGGTGCGCCTTCAGCGGATTTACCAAGCGTACAAAAAAGAACATGCCCTTGTGGATTACGATGACCTATTGGTCATTTTGCGCGATCTGCTCCGGGACCATGAGGGGATCAGACAACGATTGTCCGAGCACTACCGGTATGTGATGGTGGATGAATACCAGGACACGAACAAGATTCAGGCGGACATCGTCAGGCTCTTGGCCGGGAGGCACCGGAATGTGATGGTGGTCGGCGACGACTCGCAGTGCATTTACGCCTTTCGAGGGGCCCGTTTTGCCAATATTATGGCCTTCCCCCAAATATTTCCAGGTACAAAGGTCATCAAACTGGAAGAAAACTACCGCAGCACCCAGCCCATCCTGGACCTGACGAACGCCATTATCGGCCGGGCCAGCCGAAGGTACACCAAAGTCTTGTTTACCCGGAAACCGGGGGGGACTCCTCCCGTGCTGGCGGTGGCGGAAGATGAGCGGACACAGTCCCGGTTCGTGGTGAGGCGCATCCAGGAACTGCAAACCGCCGGCGTGCCGCTTGGCGACATTGCTGTCCTGTTTCGGTCCGGTTTTCATTCTTTTGACCTGGAGATTGAGCTCAACCGGGCCAATATCGCCTTTGTCAAGGTCGGGGGGTTCAAGTTCATGGAAACCGCTCACATCAAGGACCTGTTGGCTCACATGAAGGTCCTGATCAATCCGGAAGACGCCTTGAGCTGGCATCGGATCTTGTTGCTGCTGGAATCCGTCGGACCCAAGGCGGCCGATGAGATATTCCGGCAGATCGTAAACACCGGAAACGGGGTCGCCGCGCTGGCCACCGTGGAGCCCAAGCCACGCTACCGCAAGGCCTTTGAAAGGTTCAAGGCCACCATGCTGGACCTGGATCCGGATCGGCTCTCGGTGGCTGAGACCGGAGCAAGGATTGTCCATTACTATCAACCTATCCTGGAAAGACGGTTCGATAATCACCCCAAAAGAAGCCGGGATCTGGAACACGTGTTGAGTATCATGGCAGGCTATGACACGCTGGACCGGTTTTTGGCGGACATGGCCCTGGAACCTCCCACCGCGAGCGTGGACGGAAACCTGGCCGTGGGCAAAGACCATGCAGGGCTTGTTTTGTCAACCATCCACTCGGCCAAGGGGCTGGAATGGCATACGGTGTTTATCATCTGGGCGCTCGACGGGCGCTTTCCGTCCATCTACGCCACCAGAAGCGAACAGGACCTGGAAGAAGAGCTTCGGCTCATGTATGTGGCGGCCACACGGGCGCAGGAGAACCTGTACATTTCGTATCCGGCCAATATCTACGACCGCACCACCGCCACACTGCTGTACCGGCCGTCGAGGTTCATCGACGGCATCGGCGAGCACATCCTTGAACCGTGTGTCTTAACCCACGATGGAGACGGCCTGGACATGGGATGGTAGTAAAGCGCACAAACCATGGGATTCACGCCGGCCGCCGACAGGTTACCCGTTTCCGCTCAAAGCCGAAATGGGTAGACTTTCGTATCTTCATCCTTTCGTGCTTTGCGGCTTGACGCCTCGAACACATCACGGGATAGATTTTTGTTTGTGCCCGCTTGCTGGCGTTAGGATGTTTCCATCATGATTCCGATTCGTGATACCATACGCTCCAAGACCTACCCGGTGG
This sequence comes from Deltaproteobacteria bacterium, assembly GCA_019309245.1. Classification (GTDB taxonomy): domain Bacteria; phylum Desulfobacterota; class Desulfobacteria; order Desulfobacterales. The sequence continues at coordinate 7,037 of JAFDGP010000029.1, forward strand.
TCAACAGCCTGCTCATCGGTGTAAACGTCCTGGTGTTTGTTGCAGAGATGTCTCAGGGACGAGCACTGGACCGGTTTGTGTTCATTCACGGCCTGGTGCCGGCCCGCTATTCGCTTCCTCAACTGTCTGGTTACTTTACGCTCGTTGAACAGATCACGCCCTTTTTGACCTTCATGTTCCTGCACGGCGGTTTTCTTCATCTGCTGGGCAACATGTGGTTTCTGTATATCTTCGGCGATAATGTAGAAGACCATCTCGGTCACGCCCGTTACCTGGCCTTTTATCTCCTGTGCGGTCTGGCATCCGGGGTGTCCCACTTGGCGCTCAACTGGCATTCTCAGGTCCCCACCATCGGGGCCAGCGGCGCCATCGCAGGGGTCATGGGGGCTTATTTCATCCTGTATCCCCGCGCCAAGGTATTGACGCTGGTACCGATCTTTATCTTCATCCAGTTTATCGAACTCCCGGCCTTTCTGTTTCTCGGCATATGGCTGTTATTCCAGTTCTTCAATGCAGCGGGGGCCTCGGCCCACGCCGGGGGCATCGCGTGGTGGGCCCATATCGGCGGTTTCTTATTCGGCATTCTTTTCTTACGGCTCTTTGATCTGCTGCCGGAGATGGGCGCAGATCGCAGGTTCCGCCACTTTACCCAAAAACGCTCCACGCCGCGGTTGCAGGTGATCCGGCCCGTGACCCCGCAAAGCGATGGCAACGATTACGGCGTCATTTCGATAACCGAACGCGAGGCACTCATGGGCACCAAGAAGCTGGTCAATATCGCCCATGGGCTCAAGAAAAGGACCTTCCTGCTCAATATTCCCCCCGGGATCACCCAGGGCAGCCAACTGCGCCTAAAGGGGATGGGACGCCCTATGCCGGACGGCCGCCGCGGCGATCTGTTCCTGAAGGTGCGCATTCGGGATTGACCCTGTCGTCAAAATGTTGACAGCTCTGGTCTGGGGCCGGATGCGTTTCGAATTTGATGGCCGCCCCCTGGCAGCAGGCTTGTTGTGTGCGGCCGCCCGCCGGGCCCCCAACCCATCCCAAACCGGTTTTCTGCGCCCACCGGGAACCAAGCCTCTGAAAGATGTTCAATGTTGGTCAGGCTTCAAGGACCGCGATCCGCCTGAGGCGGACAGATGCGGTATCCTCGGCTTTCCCAACTTGTTGGGCCGTAGCTGAAAGCGAAGTCCAAAGGGTAAACAACATTAGCACCTGATACCGAGGCGTCGCCCCGGACTCATTTATGAAAAACACTCTGATAAGAGGGTAAACCTTTGCCCCAACCAGCAACCCCGGGAAAAAATGTCTTTCAACAGGTTCGAAACACGGCCGGAAATGGCACGATTTGTGCTGTAATCCGACATCGGAAAATGAATATGGCAAGCCCGGTAATCCGGTGGTCCGATCAACAATGCCAGCATTGGTGCATGGCTTTCATTTGTTCCGGCAAGCCGATCCGGGTCCGGTTGACACCAAAATCCGGTTCGTGGCTATACCCGGTCACCGTGAACCGGCACACAAGGGTTGCGACCGGCCGTGGCGGGCCGCAACGGAGATAGTCGTGAGTCTGAAATACAAACACACCTTGCTTTTGGTCGATGACGAGGGACACATCACAAAGGCCCTTCTGCGCCTGCTTCGAAGGGAGGGCTATGAGATCCTCTGCGCCTCAAGCGGGCCGGAAGGCCTGGAAAAACTCAAGGCCGCGGAAAAACCTGTCTCACTGATCATTTCCGATCAGCGTATGCCGGGCATGAACGGCGCGGAGTTCCTCGAAAAGGCCAAGGCCATCTTTCCGCACGCGATCCGCATCCTGCTGACCGGCTACTCGGATATGGACGCCCTGGTAGATGCGGTCAACAAAGGCGAAATTCATCGGTATTTCGCCAAACCCTGGAATGATGAAGACCTGTTGCTTCAGGTCCGCCAGTCGCTGGAACAATATGAACTTTTCGTCGAGAATCGACGGCTGCTCGCCCTGACCGCCAGACAAAACAAGCAGCTCAAGGAGCTCAATGAGGCCCTGGAAGAAAAGGTGGCGGCCAGGACCGAAGAAATCGCGCGAAAAAACAAGGAACTCACCACGCTCAATGAACAACTGGAAGCAAATCTCTATAACACCGTGCGTGCGTTTGCCTCTCTGGTGGAAACCCACACACCGGCCGTAGCCGGGCACGGCCGCCGGGTCGGTACCCTGGCTCGCAGGATCGCCGAGCAAATGGGCCTGGCTGAAGAAGAAGTCACCCAGGTGGAAATCGCCGGGCTGCTCCACGACATCGGAAAGCTGGGGCTCCCTGCCAGGCTGCTGGACTACCAGCAAGATACCTGGAGTTCAGAGGAAAAAGCGCTTTATCGCGATCATCCCAAAAACGGTCAGGCCACAGTTCATTTCATCAACAAACTGGACCATGCCGGTCTCCTGATTCGATCACATCATGAGCAGTTTGATGGCCACGGCTACCCCGATGAGCTTTCCGAAGAAGAGATTCCCCTGGGCTCTCGGATCATTGCCGTAGCCAATGCCTACGACAAGATCGTGAACCTCCGGGTGTCCCCGCACCCCTCAGGCGGCGTACGGCAAAAGACCGGGAACCCCGGCAGGGCCTCCGGGGCCACGCGTGCGGCGTTAAAAGAAGACGCCGCCCAGCACCTCAAACGCCATGGCTTTACCTGGTATGACCCGGATATCATCAAGATCTTTTTGGAAATGCTCAAGGCGGAAGGGGCTGCGGAAGCCGGAGCCAGATGGGTCTCGTTGGAAGAACTCAGGCCGGGGATGGTGCTGAAAAAATCTCTGTATTCATCCAAGGGGCGCTTCTTGATCCCGAGCGCCACGATCCTGAGCGCGGACATGATCTCCAAGCTAAAGGCCCACTATGCAACAGATCTGGTTTGTGAACGGATCTGTGTGGCAACAGCATGACATCGCTTACAACAAGGGAGGTGACAGGACCATGCCGTCCATGCTGATAGACAAGGAGGCCTTTTTAAGAAAGCTCGACCGCATACCGGACCTGCCCACCCTGCCCGTGGTGGCATTCAAGGTAAACAAGATGCTCATGGATGACGATGTGAATGTGCGAAAACTGAGCGAGACCATTGAAAAAGACCAGGCTATGGTGTCAAAGCTGTTGCGGCTGGTCAATTCCGCCTTTTACGGGTTTCAATCCAAGATCGACAATATCTCCCATGCAATCACCATCCTGGGGTTCAGCACTGTGAGGAACGCGGTGGTATCCATATCCGTGGTGGACGCCTTTTCCGGCCGGGAGGCCTTTGAAGAGTTCAGCCTGTCGGATTTCTGGAAGCACTCGGTGGCCGTGGCCGTCACGGGGCGCCAGCTGGCACAAAGAAGCCGCCTCGCGGTGCCGGATGAGGTGTTTGTGGCGGGAATCCTGCACGATGTGGGAAAGCTCGTCCTGGCCCAGCACTATCAGGAATTGTTTCGTGACGTATGGATTGCGGTCCAGGACGAGGGCCTGTCTTTTCACGAGGCGGAAAAGGCCCTGCTTCCCGTGGACCACGCTCACATCGGAGGCGTGCTCGCCGCGAAATGGCACCTTCCCGAAAAGCTGGTGGAGGCCATTGCATACCACCACGCCGTGGGCACGGCAGAAAACAACGGCAATGCCGTCATGACTGTGTCTGCAGCTGATTTTCTGGTCCATCGTTTCTGGTCCGAAAAAAAGGCCGGGGACAGGCCCGAGCCGGATCAGCCGGCGGCCGAGGCGCTGGCCGCTGAAATTGAAAGTGCTGATCAGTGGTTTCCGGGTGTGGCCGCCGAGATTGAACAGGCCTGCAGCTTCTTTGTAGAGGCGGTAAACTAAGGAACGGGCCTCCCGGACGCGGCTTCGGGGGCTAACAAAACAGGTTCGTTAAGGTCAAAACATGGATTCGGATTCGATGGGTAACGCACAGCACAGCATCGTGTGTGTGGATGACGAGCAGAACATCCTGCAGGCCTTAAAACGGCTGCTTCGAAAAGAACCCTATCGCGTGTTTACCGCCTCAAGCGGCCCTGAGGCCCTCAAGATCCTTGAGGAAAACGAGGTTCAGGTCATCATCACCGACCAGCGCATGCCGGAAATGAGCGGGACCGAACTGCTTGCCGAAGTCCGGAAAAAATATCCGGATACCATCCGCATCGTCTTATCCGGCTACACGGAAGTGGATACCATCACCGAGTCTATCAACAAAGGCCATGTGTATAAATTTTTTCTTAAACCCTGGGATGACCCCAGCCTGAAGCTGGAAATCCGCCAGGCCCTGGAACAGTACGACCTGATCCAGGCCAACCGATCCTTAAACGAAAAGGTCCTGGAACAAAACGAGGCACTCAAAAAGATGAACGAGGACCTGGAAGATTTGGTCCAGGAACGAACCAAAGAGTTGCAGATCCAGAATCACGTGCTCGAGCTCTCACGCGCCATGCTCGAAGACATGCCGGTTCCCATCATCGGGATCAGCGCGGACGGCATGATCGTGGTCACAAACCTCAAGGCGCAGTCTATCGCGCCCAACGGCCAGCCTATCGCGTTGGGCCGGGAAATGGCGGAGTATTTCTCCGAAGGCCTGCAGCAGTGTGTGGCCCGTGTGCTGGAGACCGGAAACGCCGAGGCTGTGGATGAGTCCTTTGCCGAAGGCCGCACCCACCGGGTGGTTGCAACCCCGCTTTCAGGACGTTTTCGCGGCAGGGGGGTGGTGCTGACCGTAACCGACGGTATGGGCCATGAAAACAACATGAAGGACGCAGGAGGAATGCCATGAAAATCCTGGTTGCCGAAGACGAACCCATGTCCAGAGAACTCCTGGAAAACATGCTGACCAAGTTCGGCTACGAGTGCATCCCGGCCGCAGACGGTCAGGAGGCCTGGGAACTGCTAAATAAACACGCGCTCAGGATGGTCATCACGGACTGGTCCATGCCGAACGTGGACGGCTTGAACCTGTGCCGAAAAATCCGCAGCGGGAAATTCCACAATTACGTATACGTGATTTTGCTGACCGCCAAGGGGGACAACAACGATACCGTAGCCGGATTTGAGGCCGGTATCGACGACTACATGATCAAGCCCTTTGATCCCAAGGTATTAAAAGCCCGGGTCACGGTGGGAGAACGGATCATCCACCTGGAAGACGACTACAAGAAGGCCCAGGCCCAACTCCTCCAGTCCGAAAAAATGGCGTCGGTAGGACAACTGGCCGCCGGCGTCGCCCATGAGATCAACAACCCCACAGGATATATCAGCAGCAATCTCAAGACCCTGGCCGACTATGAAGACGACATTCGAAAGGTCCTGGATGCCTATCACCAACTTGTCGAGACACTTCGCAAGATCCCGGCGGACAGCCGGCCGGCCGCGTTGACTGAGCAGCTCGACCGGGTGGCCGCGCTCGAAAAAGAGCTGGATATCGCCTTTGTGATGGATGACCTGCGGGATCTGACAAGGGAGTGCCAGGACGGCACAGAGCGGATCAAGAAAATCATTCTGGACCTGAAGGATTTCGCCCATCCCGGAAACGACAAGATCCAGGAGGCCGATATCAACAAGGGCATCGAATCCACCCTGAACGTGGTATGGAATGAGCTCAAGTACAAGGCCACGGTCACGAAAAATCTGGGTGACCTTCCTCCAGTAAAATGTCTGCCCCAACAGCTCAATCAGGTCTTTATGAACCTGCTGGTCAATGCGGCCCAGGCGATTAAAGAAAAGGGCGAGATCGCCATTACCACACAGGCCGTCAACGGATATGTGGAAATCAAGATCAGCGACACCGGCTGCGGCATTCCCCCGGAAAACTTGAATAAGGTCTTTGACCCGTTTTTTACCACCAAGGAGGTGGGAAGCGGCACCGGCCTGGGGCTCAATGTCTCTTACAACATTATAAAAAAGCACAACGGGTCCATTGCGGTGGAAAGCCAGGTCGGAAAAGGGACCACCTTTACCATCAGGCTGCCAGTGTCTTAGTAATAAGGGGGTGAGACGGCCGCCGGGCGGTTCGGGTACCGTCTCGGGAAAACCCCGCTAACACAGTGACGAGGTGACATCATGGCGGAAACAATTGTCTTTCACGTCTTAACCCAGAGCCGGTATGAAGCCGGATTGATTGAACAGGCCCTGCGCTGTGAAGATTATGAGGCGATGTTCGTTCATGACGACCTGTCGCAATTCGGACCGGGCCGACATGTGGTGATCCTGGAGCCGAGCCTGTCGGACTGGCAGTGGCTGGATCGCCTGACTCAGGTGTCAAAAGACCACCCGGCTACGCCGGTGGTACTCTATACCCGGGAGGCCTTGCCGGAAAACGATGTTCGCAGGATCTGCCGGGACATCCCCGTTTTCGTGGTCGGGGATATCACGACCCTCAAGGACAGGCTGGGCGTCGTCATCGAGCAAGACCCCGCATCTCCAAAGACTGTTTTGTTTGTCGACGATGACGAAAACACTATCAAAGCCTATCTCAGGACCCTCAGAAAGACCCCCTGGACGATCCTGTCCACCACGAGTGGAGAAGACGCGCTTGAAACCCTCAAACAACAACCCGTTGACTGCATTGTAACAGACATCAAGATGCCGAACCTCCATGGGCTGGAATTGATCTCCAAAATCAGAGAAACGGACAAGGATGTCCCAATCGTGATCTGTTCGGGTTATCCCGGCATGAAAGACGACGACAGCCTGAAGTTTCACGACATCGCCGGCTTTATTGAGAAGCCGGTGGATGAAGTAACCCTCAAACAAACCCTGGAAGGCCTCCTGGGCTAGTGTCCATCCATAATCCATAAACGGCCCTTTTCCCTTTGAGCGACGGTCTCCGCGGGTTTGCGCCTTGTACCTAAAGCAGCCTCGATGAAAGAGCCCAAAAAAAAGTCCTTGCGCAATTTGCTCTGAATCTGATAGAAAGAAAATTTTGATATATAAATGTTTCCACATCGTCGAAAGAGAAGAAACAAAGGGATCCGGCTTTCTGGACGAGACCTTTGAAAAATGTTCAATTTTGGTCAAGTTCAAGGATGGCGATCCGCCTGAGGCGGATCAACCGTTGAGGATTGAAATCTGAGCCAGACGCAGAAATTGGGCAAAAGGGGACGTTTTGCAAAGGTCTCCGGACCTTATGGGAGGATCAAACAATGGCAAGAGTCTGTGAAATATGCGGGAAAAAACCCATGACCGGCAACCACGTCAGCCACGCACACAACGTCAATAAACGGCGATTCTATCCCAATCTGCAAAACGTCCGCGCCATTCGAAACGGCCGCGTCCAGCGCATCAAGGCCTGCACCCGGTGTATACGTTCGGGGCTTGTAGTCAAGCCCGGGTAGCCGGCTCTTTTTTGCAACCGGCCAAGGCCATACACCGGGTTCCACGCACATAGCGGGCAGCATCACGGGCTTCCTTGATGCCCATCAAAACGTTTATCCCCCACCCTCCTGGCCCCGGGATCACGCGGCCGAGTAAAGCAGACCGAGTCGATCACGTACGCAAGCAGCCCGACCCGTTTGTTATTGAGACCTCTGCAAAACTCGTTGCTCTCGCTTACAGGG
>JAFDGP010000346.1 GCA_019309245.1 Deltaproteobacteria bacterium
GCCGGGTGGCACCCACTTCCGCCCCCAGGGCCGCTGCCAGTTGCCGGACCATTCCAAATCCCTCATTGTTGCCCACTCCGGCGCCGCCCACGACCACCACCTCGGCATCCTCAAGCTTGCGGTGTTCCGCCGCCTCAGGGCATCGCGACAGCAATACCATGCCGGACGGAATCGTCAGCTCTTCTATGGAAATCCGTTCCACGCGACCCGGCTCTCCTCGCGCCTTTTTTGCCTCACAGATATGCGTCTGTACCGTGGCAAATCCCGTGCGTTGATCGTCGGTAAAACCAATTTCAGCCATGATCTGTCCGCCCCAGGCCGGACACGTTGCCAACACCCGGCCCTGTTCCACCTTCAGATCCGCACAGTCGGCGATCAGGCCGGCATCATTCATCCTCGCCGCCCTGGAGGCCACTTCTCTCCCGAAATCCGTAAGCGGCACCAGTACCAGGTCGGGCGACCGCATCTCAACCGCTCGGGCCAGGGCAGCCCCCACGGCATCCGTTCGCAACCCCATGAGTGCCGAATGTTCAAGCCGATAGACCACATCGGCCCCGTAAGCCATACACTGGTCAACAGCCTCCTCAACCGCCAGATCGGGCTCCATGGATCCGGCCTGTTCAGAGACGCCCTGGCCAGCCGCACTGGTCACCACGGCAGCTGCTCTTCCCTCCACGCCTTTGGCCAGTTCATGCGCCTTGGCCAGAATGTTCAGGCTCTGACCGAAAAGCCGCTCGCTTCTCAAGTCCGCCAGCACCCAGATCTCCATAGAAGCTGTGTCTGGTTTGGCTGTCATCCGATCACCCCTGATGCCTTGAGCCGATCAACGATCTCATCAACCTGTTCTCCCGCGGTTCCGCTGAGAAATTCGCAGGACCGGTCCCGGGTTACACGCCGCCACGACGGCACCCGTGTGGCGGAGCCCCGCCACCCCACCTGCTCGGCAGACAGTCCCAGGTCCGAAATGCCCCACATCTCCACGTCGCTGTCCTCAAACGCCGTTTGGATTCCAGACAGCCCCACGTCTCGGGGCTGCACACACCCGGGATCAATGGTCAGGGCCGCAGGAAGGAACATCTGAAATTGTTCGATAAACCCGTCAGCCTTTCGCTCCACCACAAGCCCGCCCTCTTCCCACTCGATCCGACGGGTCCCGGTAACAAGCGGAATATTCAACAGGACCGATGTCTGCGGTCCGACCTGGCCGGTATCGCTGTCGGCCGACCTGGTTCCAAATAAGATCAGGTCAAAAGGGGCCAGCTTTTTCAAAGCCGCGCCCAGCACGGTAGAGGTTGCCAGGGTATCGGACCCTTGCAGGGCCGGATCACACAGCAAAACCGTTCGATCAACCCCCATGGCCCTGGCCTCTAACAGGCTCACCGCACAACGTTCCGGCCCCATGGAAAGCGCGGTCACGGTTCCACCACGTTCTTCCCGGATTCGAATTGCGGTTTCAAGTACGGGCCGGTCAAAGGGATTCAGTTCCAACTGTTCAGGCGCCCGAATCATGGATTTGGCGGGGGCTGTAACCACCACCGCTTTGATACATACAATCGTATGCAATCCCATTTCCTCCTTTACCCTCGCAACACACTCCTGGCAATAACCAGGCGATGGACCTCGGAGGTGCCCTCATAGATTCTGGTCACCCGGGCATCACGATAATACCGCTCCACGGGATATGCCTTGGAATAGCCATACCCGCCATGGATCTGTACGGCCAGGTCCGTAACCGTACCGCACACCTCTGAAGCGAACAGCTTGGCCTTGGCACTCTGCTCCGAAAAGGGTTCTCCCCGGTCGCGCAGTATGGCCGCTCGATAGACCATAAGCCGGGCCGCATCCAACTGAGTGGACATATCGGCGATCATGATCTGGACGGCCTGATGGGACGCAATCGGAACACCAAACTGATGACGTTGCCTGGCATACTTGACCGCTTCATCCAGCGCCGCCTGAGCAATACCCACCGACTGAGCCGCAATACCGATCCTTCCCGCATCCAGAGCGGCCAGCCCGATACGCAACCCGGAACCTTCTTTTCCCAACAGGTTGTCTGCGGGGATGCGGCAATCGTAGAACCGAACGGAGGTCACCGGATTTCCACGCATACCGCTCAGGTCCTCCAGGTCGCCGACCACCAATCCCGACATGCCCCGCTCGACAACGATAACACTGATGCCTTTTCCCCCACGATCCGGCGTGGTACGGACAAAGACCAGAAACACATCGGCAACGCCTCCATTGGTGACAAACACCTTATTGGCGTTCACCACGAACTCATCCCCATCCCGAACGGCCGAGGCCTCGATGCCGGCGGCATCAGAGCCCACATTGGGCTCCGTCAGGCAAAAGGCCCCGATTTTTTCTCCTTGAGCAAGGGGCGGAACCCAGTGCTCCTTTTGCTCCCTGGAACCAAAGGCCACAAGGGGGTACAAAACCACGCTGTTATGGACCGATATGCAAAGTCCCAAGCTCGCACACGCGCGAGAAATCTCCTCGATCACCACCGCATAGCTGAGCGTATCCATCCCGGCGCCTCCCAGTGCGCCTGGCACCTGGACCCCGAACACACCGAGCTGCGCCATTTTTTCCACAACCTCCCACGGAAAACGGGCCTCCTGGTCGATCTCCACTGCAATCGGTACAACTTCGCGGTCACAAAAAGCGCGAATGCTCCGGCGAACCGCCCGGTGCTTTTCGGACAACAGTGTATTCATCACCCTCCATGAACTCCTCAGCCTTACAGCCTCTGCCTTCCTATACCGTGACCCCGGCTAAAGCGCAAGCCACTCTTTCATCCTCTCCAAATACCGA
>JAFDGP010000030.1 GCA_019309245.1 Deltaproteobacteria bacterium
TATCCACTACTTCTTGTGTGGTAATTTTCGCTTTAATTGTTGGAACATCTAAGGTAGAAGAAACGACTTTTTCCGGAACTAATGCGAAGGTCCTGCCGTCCCTCCTTCGGATTATCACTTTTCCTGTGTTTTCCGCTTGATCAAGAATCATGGCAAGTTTTTGCCGTGCTTCAGAATATGTATAAACTTGCATTTTATACCTCCAAAGTCTCAACTTTGAGATTAAGGGCAGATGCCATGAGCTTTCGATCCAGTGTCAATAACGGAGCCTTATGCCTGATCGCACAGTCCAAAAGATAAGCATCATATGCATAAATATTAGCCTCTTTGGATAATTTTAATGCCTTTACAAAATCTGGATCGACATACCGAATGGGGATGCCTTTAAAAATTGATAGTCCCTTTTTAGCTTCTGCCAGTGTCAGCCTCTTTTTTTTAAACATTGCAGAAAAGGCGTTACCGATTTCCCATGGGATAGAGCCCGGTCCGATAAGTGTATTGCCTGTCGTGAGTTCGATGATCCTTTTCCGTTCGGGCTCACCGACAATCACCGATATCAATGCAGAAGTGTCGATTACGATTTCCATCGTTTCCCTCCAGGACCCAAATCCACCGCCAAACAAAACGAAGATCGGATTTTTTATATAATTGCGGTATGTTAACCGAAAAATCGTGGTTGAAACCTTTCACCTGGTTTGAGCGGATCCAGATCCATTTTCATCTTCGTTTTTTGGCCCTTCGGGGTTGCCGATTTTACCGGATCTGCTTTGTTGGTGAGCGGTTGAAGTACAAAAGTACGTCGTCACGCCCACCGCCTTGCATCTCCAGCAAACTCGGCAACCGGTGGATCCTCCGGGAGGACTTGTTAATGTGACAATTGTACAATAGTTATGTAATTTGTCAAGATCCAAGATGTAGTACGCCCTGCCTGAGCAGCGGCCCTGATAAAGGTTGGGTTCACACAGTCTCTTATGAAAAAGCAAGATTTGCGAAATCGGTAAGAAACGACCAGGGGAAATTGAACATAGAATATCTCCACCGATGAAAGTCGTTGAAGTATGTCTGTGCGATGAATGTTTACGAAATGTAGTTTATTGATAATACTATTGCGCTAACCAGGTGCTGCACCCTTCCACCCCCCGATTCCTCCGGCGTAGTACCAGGGGGGACGCAAAACCCATCATGTTCTTCATGGAGCCGGTGATCATGGCCAGAGAGTGGGCCTTTGTTCACGGTAAAAATTCGAGAAATGACTTTTGTCTTGTAAAGAGGAAAAAATGCCAATATGTCAATGTAAAAGTGGTCCGAATGTGCCGGATTAGAGGCTAAGAAAGGACGATCTTCATGAACCGGGAGCAGTGGAAAAGCCAGGCGGGGTTTCTTCTTTCGGCCATCGGCTCCGCCATCGGGCTGGGCAACATCTGGCGCTTCAGTTATATGGCCTATGACAACGGCGGCGGGGCCTTTTTGATCCCCTATGTGGCGGCCCTGTTGAGTGCTGGCATCCCCCTGCTTATCCTCGAGATCGGCATTGGACACGAACGGATCGGATCGGCGCCTCTGGCCTACGCCAAGATCGGGAAAAAATGGGAGTGGCTCGGCTGGTGGGCGGTCACTTTCGTGATGTTCGGCATTGTATTGTACTACACGGTAGTGATTGCGTGGTGCCTGAACTTTTTTTTCCTTTCTTTTAACCTGGGCTGGGGAGACAATCCGGATACCTTTTTCTTTAAGGAGTTTCTTGCGGTCAGCAATGGGCCTTTTGAAATCGGCCGCATCAGAATCTCCATTCTTGCCGCGCTTGTCGTAATCTGGGGGTTAAACTGGATCATTCTATTTAGAGGGGTTCAAAAGGGCCTGGAATTGGCCAACAAAATCTTCATGCCCCTGCTCTTTGTTCTAACGGCTGTATTGGTCTTCTGGTCCTTGAGCCTGGAGGGCGCCATGGAGGGCATCAAGGCCTATCTAACCCCGGATTTTTCAAAGATCGCCCACCCCAAGGTCTGGATCGACGCCTACAGCCAGATCTTTTTTACCCTGAGCCTGGGGTTCGGGATCATGATCGCCTATGCCAGCTATCTTCCGGAACGGGCGGACATCTCCAAAAACGCCATCTTGACCGGTGTCATCAACAGCGGCTATTCGCTGTTTGCCGGTTTGGCCGTATTTTCAGTGCTTGGATTCATGGCCACCTGCCAGGGCAAGCCGGTCTCGGAGGTAGTCTCGCAAAGCATCGGGCTGGCCTTTGTGGCCTATCCCAAGGCAGTCAGTCTGATGGCCGGGGGAAATTTTTTCGGAGCGATATTTTTTCTGTGCCTGGTGGTCGCCGGTCTGTCGTCATCGATTTCAATCATCGAAGCCTTTTCCTCCGCCATGGTGGACAAGTTCAACGTAAGTCGCAGACGGTTTATTACCACCGTATCGGTGCTCGGCCTGTTGGGCTCCATCATATTCACCACCCAGGCCGGTCTGCTGTGGCTGGATATCGTGGACCATTTCTTGACGCACTATGGGCTGGTGCTGGTCGGCATCCTTGAATGCGTGCTCATTGGATGGTGCTTCAGGTTAAAGTCGCTTAGAAAACACATCAATACGATCTCTTCGATCAAACTGGGAGCCTGGTGGGACGGCCTGGTCAAATATTTCGTGCCGGCTGTCTTGGGCATCATGTTTTTCGGGGACCTGTATCATGAGGTGACCCATCCCTACGGCGGGTATTCGTGGGCCTCGGTGATCTTGATCGGCTGCGGCTGGGTGGTGCTCACCCTGATTGCGGCCTTTCTGATCGCCGCCAGACGGTGGAAAACCGATTGCCACAAGGCTGGCGGCAGGACCTGCTGAGCGCGGCCGATCGGGCTCAAAAAAAGATCGGGCATCCAGGAGTGCGACGGCGAGAAATGAGAGGCCTTAATTCCCAAATTTCTTTTATTTCGTGCTTTCGTACTTTCGTGCTTTCGTGATTATCTTTTAAAGTTTTTTGTCCCAACACACGCGTATTGTTCTTAATGCGTGAACCGCAACTTGAATTGAATTTCTTAAGAGGGTCAATTCCAGGCCTTTTCCGCCCGGATCTTTTCCTGCAAGCCCCGCAGTCGATCACTGATTCGAACCGGGTAAGTCTCAGCAGCCCGAAGATCCTTGAACCGGTCGTCCAGCAAAGAAAACCGCCTGCGAAATCGTATCCTGATCTCTTCCAGCGCAGGATGGGGCCTTAGGAGTCTGCCGGACCGGACTACAGGGTCCAGCAGGGCCTGGGCGTCCCCTATGGTATCGTCGGTTGTGCCGATGACGTCTTCGGCAAACAGCCCCCGGGGGCCGGTGCGCCTGAACACCTGCTTTTTGCCGGGCAGGTTTGCCTTTTTCGCACTGAGTTTCATGATGGGCCGTCCGGCATACTCAACCAATTTGTAGACCATATCCAGATACGGAGCATCCGCGCACACGCCCATTTTGGTCCCCACGCCAAAGGCGTCAATCCGGGCGCCTTGACCCAGGGTGTCGGCGATCTTGTACTCATCAAAGCTGCTGCTGGCAAAGATGCGGGTCTCGGTCAGTCCCGCATCATCCAGAATGCGCCGAACCTGCCGGCTGAGCTCGACCATGTTGCCGCTGTCCAGCCGCACGCCCACAAGCCGTTTGCCTTCCTTGGCCATTTCCCGGCCCACGGTTGCGGCCTTGTGCGCCCCTTCAACGGTATCATAGGTGTCGATCAACAGGACCGTGTTGTCCGGAAACGACCGGGCAAAGGCCCTGAAGGCGGCGATTTCGTCCCCAAAAGACGAAACGTAAGAATGCGCCATGGTCCCGGTGGTGGGAATCCCGTAAATCCTTCCGGCCAACACATTGCTGGTAGCGGAAAAGCCCGCCATGTAACTGCTTCGGGCCACCTTCATGCCGGCCTCAATGCCCTGGGTCCTGCGCAAAGAGAAATCCACCACGCGCCGCCCTCCAGCCGCGTACACGCACCGCGCGGCCTTGGTGGCGATCATGGACTGCAGGTTGACCACGTTGATGATAACCGTTTCCAACACCTGGGCCTCAATGATCGGAGCGGTGATCTCCAGGATGGGTTCGTCGGGAAAAAAGAGCTCGCCCTCGGGCAAGGCCCGAATGTCTCCGGTAAAGCGAAGTTGGTGCAGGTATTCAAGAAAAGCGTTTGAAAAGGTGCCGGTGGCCTCCAAATAGGACAGGTCCGCTTCAGAAAAATGGAAGTGGGTGATGGTCTCCAGGACGTCTTCAAGCCCGGCGGCCACCAGGTAGCCGCGGCCGGGGGGATAGTTACGTACATACAGGGAAAAGGTGGCCGGCGTTTCCGCCATGTGGTTTTCAAAATAACTGGCCGCCATGGTCAGTTCATAGAGATCCGTGGCCAGGGCGCTTTCCTCGGCAAGGCTCGTCATACGATCCGCGCACCGTAGATGGTATCCATCCGCTTGAGGGCAAAGGCATGAAACTCGGGGTCAAAGTCCGCCACCCCGGCCTTCGGCACAGTCACCGCATAGTCCCGATTGGCCAGATCACCCACGGTATCCATCACGCAGATGTTCGTGCACACCCCGACCACCTCCACCTCTTCAATACCATGGGTTGTGAGAACCTCATCCAGGGTTGTTTCGAAAAAACCGCTGTATCGACGTTTTTCGATGACAATATCGCCCTGTTCCGGGGCCAGCTCAGGCACAACCTGGTGTCCCCAGGTGCCTGTAACGCAATGCTTTGGAAATTTTTTAAACTCTTCGTCATCCTCGTGGTGGGAATCCTGCAGATAGATCACCAGATCGCCCTGGCTGCGATAGGCCTGGATGCGTTCCTGGATAAACGAAATAATGGCTCTGGCCCCCTGGCCGCAATACAAAGCCCCTTTTTCATCCACAAAATCGTTAAGCATGTCCACCACGATCAACGCCTTTTGCTTTTGAGCCATGAGAACCTCCTTGTCAGGGCAAACAAAACGAGACCCTGACGCAGGTGTGTTTGCGCCGACGAACCTATTGGCAAACCCCACGGTGGGAGCCCGTCACCTGGAGCGATCCTAGAGGGATCGATGATAGCGGAAACCCCCGGCCGGTTCAAGGCTTGATTGGGTACCCAAATTCCGGGGGGTATGACTTGATTGGGTAAAAGATAGGGGCGCCTTTCCGGCGCTCTGACATTGGATGGCCTATGGCCGGGCAACAGGGTCTGTGACGTGAGATGTCAGGGGATCCGCCCTCAACCCTTGCAGGCCGTGTCTGCAAACCTGAGGTCCACGAACTTTTCCACATCGACCAGGGTGCCGATCCCCATCTCGTCATGCATGTAGCGCTGGATCTTGTCCAGGTCATCCAGCACCGGGTACAGATCATCCATCTTGATGCCTTGAGGCTGGTTCAAGACATCTTGGAGGACCTCTTTGGTCAGGCCCAGCTCTTTCTTGGGGTCCAGAAACGCTACGGCGATCTCGGCGGCGCGTTCCTTGTCCTGTTCCACGAGCCGTCCTGCCTCCACCAGCAGAGACGCCAGTTCATGAACGGCATCCGGGTACTGGTCAATACACTCCTGTCTCATGGCGACCACACAACAGGGATGATTTTCCCACATGGACGCCGAGAGAAACTGGATTGCCGCAATGCCCTTGGCAATGGCGTTGGATCCGATGGGTTCTGCCACAATAAAGCCGCCTACATTTTCATTTTCCTGCATAATCGCCGGCATTTGAATCGGCGGCACGACCTCAAAGCGCACATTGATCGCCTTTTTGCCAGGCACGCCGGGCTTGAGCCCCAACTCGGTTAAAAACTGATGGGCCAGCATGTTATGAACGGACATCTTGTGAGGAATATCGACCACCTTATACTTGAAAAAATCCGCCAGGGATTCGTGGTCGTTCAAATCCTCTTTGTTGGACCTCACAAAAATGCTCCCGTTCTTGTGGGCCAAAAGGATCAGTCGAATCGGCACATCAAAGGCAAAAAGGTCCATGGCGATCGGGGCCAGCACAAAGGCGCCGTCTATGTCTCCCCGTTCAAGGGCCTCCTGGATGGGGTTCCAGCCGGGCATGCACAGGGTTTCGAGTTCAAACGTCTTCGGCGTGACCTCCCCGCCGGCGATCCGGTGCCTCAACACGCCCAGGGCCAGGTGGTCGGTGATCTGGATGTGCCCGATCCGAAGGCGCACCTTGCCGTCTGCGGTTTTGGTCTCCCGCTGGCCGGCTTGCACCTCTTCCCGAAGGCCAAGGGCCAGTTCTATTCTTTCAAGCAATTGATCCGCATCAAAAGGCTTGGCAATGTGGCTGTTCGCGCCCTCCTGCCTGGCACGCGCCTGCTGCGCCTTGTCCCCCTGGGCCGTGGCCATGATAAACGGCACATCTTTAAACTCGCTGCTGCGGACCCATTGCAAGAACTCCAGGCCGTCTTTTTCCGGCATATTCCAGTCGCTGATGACCAGATCAATCTTGGTCTCCTGAAGCTTTTCAATGGCATCGTTGCCATTGACTGCAAACACAATGTTTTCAAAACCGCTTGACTCGAGCATCTGTTTGAACATCATCCGCATGGTCGCAGAATCATCCACCACCAGGATGGCCATCTTTTTGTCGACAGGCATCATTACACTCCTTGTACTGCGATTCATCGCGCAGATCCGCGCGGCAGACTTGCTGCCCGTATTGCGGCACCCTCCCGGCCGGCACGGCGCGCGCAGGGCGTTAAAAAAATTCAGTCCAGCGATTCGACTGGCCTGTTCTGTCGTCTGTTTTGCAAATTTGCAAAGATCTTGCCAACGGCTTTGGTGGCGGGCGGGCGGGCGATGTGCGCCTGAGCCGATCATGAATCCCGGACCAAAACCGCAACATTGCATACGAACCCCAATGGCTGGCGAAAGGCTCCCGGCCCGTTTTAGAAAGCCAAGACAAGCGCTCAACATACCCCTTGTTGCAGCAGTGAGACCCGGTAGCAAAACGTCATTGTTTTGACACCCACCCACGGGATTCTCCAGTCAACCGCACTGAGCGCCTCTTGTATCGGTTAACACGCTGCAATCCTGTAAAAAGAATTCGATCTTCGTTTTCTGGCGGCGGATTTGGGCCGGCCGAGTCTGGTTGACAATACCCGTCCGTTTGTTTACCCTCTTAAGAAACTCGATTCAAATTTTGGGACAAAAAACTTTAAAAGATAACCACGAAAACACGAAAGATTGAAAGCACGAAATAAAAGACATTGAGGCTTTCGTGTCTTCGTCCTTTGCGCTCTTCGGGCTTGAGAACAGCACGTGTTTTCGTGATAATTTTTTTGGCTACGGCTCGTCCGGATTAGAATTAAGGCCTTTAATTTCAGAGTTTCTTTCATAAATGAGTCCGAGGCGAAACCTCGGTATCCGGTGCTAATGTTGTTTACCCTTTGGACTTCGCTTTCAGCTACGGTCCAACAAGTTAGTAAACCCGAAAGCGTTTTTTTCTTTGAGCACCGGGGGCCAGCGAACCTCCGATAAAAGCCAGCACGCCGAGACGGTTCCAGCGACCATTACAAGTACACTGCTTTTTTAACAGGCGGTTAAGGCGGGAACCCGCGGAAAATGCCCCTGGAGGAAAAAGGGCTGTCTGTGAATAAAAAATGGATGGGTGTCGGGAAGGGGCGTGTATGCCTCCACTGTTGGAGATTACGGGCTTGTATAAGGAATTCGGCGGCCTGATGGCCATCAAGGACCTGTCCTTTTGCGTCCAGGCCGGGCATATCAAATCCCTCATCGGGCCCAATGGCGCGGGCAAGACCACGTTGTTTCGAATGATTACCGGAATCCATACCCCTACACGGGGTGAAATTCGCCTTAAAGGAAGGCCCGTGACAGGCCTGAAACCGCATGAAATCGCGGCCCTGGGCATTGCCAGCACCTTTCAGACCGTGGAATTGTTCGGCGCAATGACGGTCCTGGAAAACGTTATGGTAGGACGGCACGTCCGCACACGGTCGGAGCTCTTCGCCGCCGGCCTGAGGCTTAAGGCGATGCGACAAGAAGAAGAGCGCATCCGGAAATCCGCCTTAAGGTATCTGGAGGCAATGGGCCTTGTCGAAAAACGCGACCTGCGTGCCGATGCCTTGTCACTGGGAGAACAAAAGCTCCTTGAGGTCGCCAGGGCTCTGGCTACCGAGCCGGAGCTGCTTTTGTTGGATGAACCGGCGGGCGGTTTAAATGATCGGGAGACGGAGCACTTGTCCGAACGTATCCGGTCCATTCGCGACCAAGGCGTGACCGTCCTTCTGGTGGAACACGACATGAATCTGGTGATGAATATCTCTGATGAAATTGTTGTAATCAATTACGGAGAAAAGATCGCCGAGGCACCGCCAAGCGCCATCAAGGACGATCAGGATGTCATTGACGCCTATCTGGGCCAAGCCATGGACTATTCCGACCTGGCCCGCCCCCAACCACTTGCGAGACAACCGGAGGAATTTCGAAGATATTAGAACGGAGGTCACTATGCATCCCCTTTTGAGGCTCGAGCAAGGAGACAAACACCTGCTCTTGGGAAACGAAGCAATCGTGCGCGGCGCGCTTGAAGCCGGTATCGGCTTTGCCACCACATATCCCGGTACGCCGTCATCGGAAATCGCGGACAACTTTTTTCGAATCGCCGCGGAATCCGACCTGTACTTCGAGTACTCGACCAACGAAAAGGTCGCCCTGGAAACCGCGGCCGGAGCCGCGGTTTCCGGTGTGCGCACCATGTGCAGCATGAAGCATGTAGGCCTTAACGTGGCCGCCGACCCGCTGATGACCCTGGCATACGTGGGGGTCCGGGGTGGGATGGTGATCGTCACAGCCGACGACCCTTCCATGTTTTCAAGCCAAAATGAGCAGGACAACCGCTGGTACGCTAGGTTGTCTCACCTGCCTATGCTGGAACCGGCCTCTGCGCAAGAAGCCAAGGACATGACCGTAGCCGCTTTTGATCTTTCAGAAACGCTCCAGGTGCCTGTGTTGCTCAGGACAACCACCCGCTTGAGCCATCACCGGGGCCTGGTGACCACCGGCTCCTTGCGCCCCCCGAAAACCACGGGCGCGTTTGAAAAGAACCCGTCCCGCTTCGTCACCGTGCCTGCAAATGCCCGGGTGCGCCACCGGGTGCTCCTGGAACAGATGGAAAAAGCCCGGGATATGGCCTGCGAATCCGGCTTCAACGTTGTGCGCGGTAACGGGCCATGGGGGATCGTGACAAGTGCAATGGCCTACAACTATGTGGCTGACGCCATAGAAGATTTAGGTATCACAGACAGGGTCTGTGTGCTCAAACTCGGCTTTTCCCATCCGTTTCCGGAAAGACTTGCCGTCGATTTTATGCGCTCGGTTAAAAAGGTCCTGGTGGTGGAAGAACTGGAGCCGATCATGGAAGACAGCCTCAAGGCAATCGCCCAAGGGGCCGGCCTTTCAACACCCATCGCCGGAAAAGGCGATGGGTTGTTTTCGCGCCTTTATGAATTCCAGCCTGCCATGGTCCGGGCCGTTACGGCAAAATACTTCGGCGTGGCCTACACCCCGCCCGAACCCGTGGATCCGAACAAAGACGGGGAAAAAATTCAGTTGCCCATGCGCCCGCCAAACCTGTGCGCCGGATGTCCTCACCGCGCAACATACTATGCGGTGAACAGCGTGCTGGCGGACATGGACATCGAGGCGGTGTTCCCAACAGACATCGGCTGTTATACCCTGGGGATCCTTCCGCCCCTTCAGACAGCGGACTTTTTGGTCTGCATGGGCTCCAGTGTGACCTCGGCGGCCGGGATTTCCCGGGTGACGGGTCAGAAGGTGATTGCCTTTATCGGAGACTCCACGTTTTTTCACTCAGGCATAACCGGTCTGATCAATGCGGTTCACAACGAGCATCATTTCGTGCTTGTGATTCTGGACAACGGCACCACCGCCATGACCGGCCATCAGCCCCATCCCGGGGTGGACAAGGGTCCGCCGGGATGGCAAAAACCGTCCGTCTCCATTGAAGCACTTGTCCGGGCCTGCGGCGTGGAACAGGTCTGGGTGGTGAACCCCATCAACCTCGGCAAGGCTAGGGCCGCGGTTCGTGAGGCCCTGGAATCCGAAAAGCTTTCGGTAATCATTGCCAAAGCACCGTGCCCACTTTTTGCCAGGCGGGTGCTGGGCGAAAAACAAAAACGGGCCTTTGAAGTGGGACCTGAGTGCACCGGACAGTGCCCGGTATGTATTGATCGCTTCGGCTGTCCGGCCCTGTACCGGAATCCGGATCCCGACGCAACCCCTGCCATGATCATCAACCAGGATCTGTGCATCGGCTGTGGGGTGTGTATTCAAATCTGCAAAAAAATTCGACCCAAAAAGATGTAGCCGGGAAATCGATTGGCCTGACGGCTTTGAGTTTCACAAGGCCGGCGGTGCCGGCATAGGAGATCTCAAAAATGGATAACAACTATCGTGTATGTTTTACAGGTGTCGGGGGACAAGGAACGCTTCTGGCCACCATGGTTCTGGCCGAAGCCGCCATCTTCGCAGGTCACAATGTGCTGGCCAGCGAAGTGCATGGCATGGCCCAAAGAGGCGGTGTTGTCGAGTCTTCCATCATGATCGGAGACCTTAAAAGTCCGATTATTTCCGACGGCGAGGCGGATGTGCTCGTGGGATTCGAGCCCCTGGAAACCTATCGGGCCATACAAAAATGCAGCGCGGACTCCGTGGTGATTTCCAATTGTGTTCCGGTTATGCCCTTCAGCGTGGCCATCGGCAAAGGAACCTATCCGGAGGTAGAAACGCTTTTCGCCCGGATCAGGCCTCGGGTACGCCAGCTGGTCACCCTGGACGCCCCGGCGCTCGGGCGCAAGGCCGGCGCAGTGTTGTCGGCCAACGTGGTCATGATCGGCGCTCTGGCGAAAAGCGCAGCCCTGCCGATTCCAACAGAGGCCTTTGAACATACCATTCGCACCAAAACAAAGAAAAAATTTGTGGAAATCAACCTCAAGGCCTTTGAGCTCGGTTTTGGCGCGTCGTGAAACACATCCGCAATTTCAGCATCATTGCCCACATCAACCACGGAAAATCCACCTTATCGGACCGGTTCATCCAGGCCACCGGCATCGTCTCCGAGCGGGATTTCAAGGAACAGATCCTCGATACCATGGACCTGGAGCGGGAACGCGGCATTACCATCAAAAGCCAGGCCGTGTCCCTGCCCTATACGGCGGACAACGGGCAAGCGTATACCCTGAACCTGATCGACACGCCCGGACACGTTGATTTCACCTATGAGGTCTCCAGGTCCCTGGCCTCCTGCGAGGGGGTCCTTCTGCTTGTAGACGCCAGCCAGGGCGTGGAGGCCCAGACCGTGGCCAACCTGTACATGGCCATGGACCACGATCTTGAGATCATCCCCGTGATCAACAAGATCGACCTGCCGGCAGCGGATGTGGCGTGGGTCAAAGAACAGATTGCCGATGAACTGGGCCTGGACCCCGACGAGGCTCTGCTGGCTTCGGCCAAAGAGGGCACGGGGGTCCATGAGATCCTGGAGGCCATCGTGGCCAGGCTGCCTGCGCCCGCCGGCGATCCCGAAGCCCGGCTTCAGGCACTGATCTTTGACTCTCAGTATGACGCCTACCGGGGAACCATCATCTATTGCAGAATCTTCGAGGGCACCATCAAGGGCGGAGATGTGATTCGTTTCATGTCGAACGACGCCACCTACCGGGTTGAAGAGGTCGGCATCCTTCAAATTGGACGGGTGCCGAAAACCCACCTTTCGGCCGGCGATGTGGGCTATGTCATCGCCGGGGTCAAGACCGTAAGCGATACGCGTTGCGGGGACACCATTACCCACCAGGATCGTCCCTGCGCAGCCCCCCTGCCCGGTTTTCGGGCGATCAAGCCCGTGGTCTTTTCCTCTATTTACCCGGTGGCTTCCGACGGGTATGAAGATCTGGCCATGGCCATGGACAAACTGAAACTCAATGATGCCTCGCTGGAATTCGAAAAGGACACCTCCGTGGCCCTGGGCTTTGGTTTTCGTTGCGGATTCCTGGGGCTTTTGCACCTGGAAATCGTTCAGGAGCGCCTGGAACGGGAATTCGGCCTGTCTTTGATCATCACGTCACCCTCGGTGAAATACCATTTCATTTTGAGCGACGGGACCACCGAGGTTATCGACAACCCGGCCCTGTATCCGGACCCCGCCAAAATCGTGGGAACGCGTGAGCCTTATATTCGTGGCAGCATCATGGTGCCCGACAGATATCTCGGAGCCGTGATCAAGCTGTGCCTGGAGCGCCGTGGGGTGAACATCACCCACCAGTACTTGGGAAAAAAGAGGATAGAATTAACCTGCGAACTCCCCCTGGCCGAGGTGATCTACGACTTTTATGACAGGCTCAAGACCATCACCCAGGGATACGGGTCTTTTGACTACGAACTGATGGACTACCGGGACAGCGACCTAGTCAAGCTGGATATCCTGATCAACGGAGAAAAGGTGGATGCCCTTTCCCAGTTGGTCCACAGAGACGGAGCGTATCAGCGTGCCAGGCACGCCTGCCAAAAACTCAAACAAGAAATCCCGCGCCAGATGTTCAAAATCGCCATTCAAGGGGCCATCGGAACCAAGATCATCGCCCGCGAAACCATATCCGCATACCGCAAGGACGTCACGGCCAAGTGTTATGGGGGCGACATCACCCGAAAGCGAAAGCTTCTGGAAAAGCAAAAAAAGGGCAAAAAGCGCATGAAGATGGTGGGCCAGGTCATGATCCCCCAATCCGCCTTCTTGGCCGTGCTCAAACGGGACGCTGATTAGCGGAGCCCGGTGCCCGATCGGATGAAGGCCATGCCGGAGGGGCGGCTCACCGCCCGCCTCTACGGTTTCATGCGCATCCGGGGGGTCTACACCCCATGCAATAAGGAGGAACCATGCAACAAAAAACTTTGGCCATCATCAAGCCCGACGGGGTAAAAAGGGGCCTTGTGGGCGAGATTCTGACCAGGATCGAAAAGGAAGGGTTCCGGATCGTCGCCATGAAGATGGTGCGGCTTTCAAGGGCCCAGGCGGCTGCATTCTACGCGGTTCATAAGGAAAAGGACTTCTTTGAGGGCCTGGTGGAATTCATGTCTTCCGGGCCGGTGGTCGCCGCTGTTCTGGAAGCACAAGACGCCATTACCCGGTACCGCGCCCTCATGGGGGCAACCGATCCTGAGATGGCCGAGGCCGGAACCATTCGAAAGGCCCTCGCCACAGACGGCCGGAAAAACGTGGTTCACGGCTCTGATTCTCCTGAGACGGCTGCAAAGGAAATCGGATTTTTCTTCAACGCCTTTGAACTCACGATCTAGCAGCGCGTCGCAGGGACAGATGCCTGCAAAAAATTACCCAAGTCCGCTTTGAGCCGATTTGGGTAAAAACCGGCCAGCAGTAACCCTTTTAAGAAACTCAATTCAAGTTTTGGGACAAAAAACTTTAAAAGATAACCACGTGCTGTTCTCCAGCCCGAAGGGCGCAAAACACGAAAGATTAAAAGCACGAAAAAGAGCTCCGATGCCATGACAACCCGACAGCACCAAAGCGACAGGCCCACACAGGCGCCGTCTCATTGCCCGGGGGTCAATCTGGATAATATCGCGATCGTGCTCCACCGGCCCAAATACCCGGAAAACATCGGGGCCGCTGCCCGCGCTGGGTGTAACATGGGCATCAAGCGCCTGGTCGTGGTGGATCCCCTGGATTGTGACCTGACCCGGGTCTTGAAGATGGCCACCCATTTTGCCGCAGACATCGTGCAAGACATGGAAATCTTTAAGGACCTCAAGACGGCCCTGGCCCCGTTTCAATATGTGGTGGGTTCGACCGCCCGCGTGGGAGGAAACCGCCCCACATTGCCGGACCCAAGGCGTTTGGCCCAAGACCTGATCCCGATTTCGCAGAAAAATCAGGTCGCTTTGGTGTTCGGTCCCGAAGACACGGGCCTGACCAACCTGGAGCTGGGCCTGTGTCACGCGGTGGTCACCATTCCCACCGCGGCTTTCAGCTCGTTGAATCTGGCCCAGGCGGTGATGGTGCTGTGTTACGAACTCTTTTCGGCGCGTGGTGAAGACCGCCCGACCGAATTTGTCCCGAGGCTGGCCGAGCGGTATGAGCTGGAGGCCATGTACGACCACCTTAAAGAGATCCTGGTCGCCATCGATTTCATCAATTCCGAAAACCCCGATTACTGGATGCAGCATGTCCGCCGTTTTTTTTCCAGGATCCCGATGCGCGCACGAGATGTGCGCATGATCCGCGGGATCTGCCGACAGATCGCGTGGTATGGCTCAAAAGATCGAACATGACTTTTTGGCCTGTTTTTCAATTCTTGACTTGGTTGTTGAATCCGTGCACAATCCACCCCGATTCGTCGGGGTAAGAATTCAATTAAATTACTCCGTTTCGAGACCTATGAAAGATGCACGGATTTCCAAAGCGCGGCCTATGAAAGAGATTCTCGGCAGCATGGTCAAACAAGCCCTTGGCGCGGCTGTATCTGCGGGACAGCTCCGCCCCGAGAACCTTCCCGAGACCATAGACTTTGAGGTTCCAA